>CAYQUF010000205.1:0-5603 GCA_964420595.1 uncultured bacterium | reverse complement strand
GCGGCAATTCGGCTTTACCGAAAATACGAGTTTGAAATTGAAGGGACGCTGCGACAATATGCGTTTCGAGATGGCGAATATGTCGATGCTTATGCAATGGCAAAGGTACGATTCGGCTCGAACAGCCTATAGCCGGATGGTATCTAAATCAGAATCGAGCTATTATTTTACTAATAAAAAATAAAGAAATATTCTTGGGTAAAGAATTGAGAAGCTGCATCGCCGGTGCAAAATCATGATAAGTTGACATTAAAACTAACCGGGTTACAATTGATACTATGCCATTTACAATTGATTCCGCTCGCAATATATTCCCCGGCACTATGGCAGCCGATGCCATTCCTGCCACCATCACCCGCTTCAACCAGCTTAGTGCAGAAGATCAACTTGCCCTAATCTGGTTTGCTTACCTGGAAATGGGGAAAACCATCACCATCGCCGCTCCCGGCGCCGCCAGCATGGTGCTTGCTGAAAATACGTTGAACGAAATTCGGCAAATGACCCCCTTGCAGCAAACCCAGACGATGTGCGACCTCACCAACCATGCCGATACGCCCATTTGTCGCACCTATGCCTCCTGGTCTCCGAACATTAAATTAGGTTTCTGGTACCAGCTCGGAGAGTGGATGGAACAGGGCATCGTCGCCCCCATCCCCGAAGGGTACAAGCTGTCTGCCAATGCTTCTGCCGTGCTGCAAGCCATTCAGGGACTCGAACCCGGTCAGCAAATCACTGTCTTGCGCAATGCGGTGGTCGATATGGGATTCGACGTCAGTAACTTGAGCAGCTACAACCGCGTCACCGAACCGGTCGCACCGCCCAAAGATATGTCCGAACGGACTAGCGTACAGATCGATGGGGTGAGCAATACTACGGTTATTCAATATATGAATAATTTGAATGCCAACGATTTTGACGCCCTGATCGAACTGTTCGAACCGGAAGGTGCATTGCAGCCGCCCTTCCAAAAACCAATTGTAGGTAAAGAGAACGTGCTGCGGTTTTTCCGCGAAGAATGTCAAAATCTCAAGTTGCTCCCGGAACGCGGCGTTGAGGAACCAGCAGAAGAAGGTTACACGCAGATTAAGGTAACTGGGAAAGTACAAACCCCTTGGTTTGGCGGTAATGTTGGCATGAACATTGCTTGGCGGTTCTTGCTCAATCCCCAGAATAAGATTTTCTTCGTCGCGATCGATTTATTAGCATCGCCGAAAGAACTGTTAAACCTGGCACGCTAGGATAACGTTCTCCGAACGCTCAATTTCCGAATTCACGAAAAATGCGTTAGTGAGGGGATTTTTCTTCTCTGCTGTGCAGGGCAGGCACCGCTAGCGTTTTAAAAATGAGCGAGAACTGCACTTCTCCTCGTTTCCTCTGGTTGAGGAACCGTCGTGAAATATTGCATGACCAAGCATAGGCTTCCCGATAAATTTTCTGGGAGTCGATTTGGTCTTGCTACAATATAATATTGTATCACAGGATACGCTTTGGTGCGATCGCCAAGGGTTTGACCTCAAGCCACCAAAGCCGTTAATCAAACAATCAGTAACACAAAATTGGGATGACTGAAGTTACTTGGTCTGAAACAGAACAAACAGCAGCACAGGAAGCTTTTAATAAGGCTTACGAACGAGAAATTAATAGTCTTATTGAGGGAGTAAAGCAACAAGCCAGTGCCATTACCGAGCTAGATGAGTTGTGGCGATTGCACGATTTTTTAAGTGCTAAAAGGCACGAAATTGAGGGGAAGTACGACTACCGATATTCAGTGCTCGTCTTTGTGTTTGCCAAGTTGCTGCAAGAGGGATGGCTGACTCTAGAGGAATTGCAGTTTCTCGATCGCGACAAGCTCGCTAAAATTAAAGTGCTGGCGATGATGTAAGCGAATTTTAAAGGCAACAGGGACGTGTCCCTCATTAGCCTAGGAAATGCTCTAGGAAACGGGGAAATCCAAAATTGAACGGTCAGGTGGACATTGTTATTTTCGCAGTTTGAGTTCGTTGCAAATTGCATCACAATGCCCACCCGAAGGATTAGAACGTAAACGTGGTTCGCAGCGTTCCAATTACCACATCGTCGTTATCCTCGCTTTGGTTCGGAGCGAGCAGCCAAATCGCCCCCGGCGTGATAGAAATATTGTCATTGAGCTGGAACTTGTAGAACCCTTCGACGTGCCAAGCCGGATCGCGCGAGCCAAAATTGACAAAATCATCGCCAACTTCCAACCCGCGCAACGTCGGTTCCACGCCAACCACCAATCCGGCGAGATTCCCTTCTCCACCTAAATCCGGGAGCGCCAGGGTCGCCGCATAAGTCCAAATATTCGCATCGCCCAAACCGACCAATTGCGCGTCCGTCAAACTCGCCCAACCGCCGAGAATAAAATTCGGACTGAATTGGAACGACACTTCCGCACCGTAAGAATTGGTCACCGTCGGCGTCAGCGCGCTCAATCCCGCCAGCGTGTTAGCCACCCCGGTTCCGGTAAACGCCAGCGTACTCGAATCGACAAAACCGCCGCCGCCGTTGTCGAAGCCGAAGCGACCCGTTCCGAAGTAAGCGTGGTTGTAACTCAATCCCAGGGTGAAGAAGTCGCCCAAATCGAAGGTGACTTGTCCCATCGCCGCGTAATCGCCGTCAAACAAGCCGTCGCCTTCGAGGGGACTGGCGGCTTCGGAAGCGAGATAGCCGCCGCTGATATTGATGGCGTCGCCGAGTTGGAAGTTCAATCCCAATCCCGCACCGCCGCCGAGTCGGTAAATCGGGTTGCGCTGACCGAAGGCGCTGATGGAGCCGCTTCCGCCGTCGAAGTCTTCCAGGTAGGGGTTGACGGTGGGGATGAAGTCATCGAAAATACCGGCATTGGCGGCGATCGCCACGGTTAAATTATCGCCGACCGGGAAGAAGTATTCTAAGGTGTCGAGGACGAATTCGTTTCCGGTGTCGCCGAACACTTGATGGGTTGGAAACGCTTCGCTGGTGGGGACGAAGGGAAAGTCATCGCCGTCTTCAAAGTCCAGCGGCGTCCCGTTTCCAGCTTGCAGGCGGGTGATGAGTAAGTCTTCCCCGGTGAAACTGGTATTGAAGTTGAGGCGAACCCGCTGTTGGAAGACCGTTTGGGTGCTGTCGCCGTCGCTGAAGGCATCGGTGGCGGCAAAGATGACTTCTCCGGTGAGTTTCGTGGTGGTGGAGAACTGATTGGCTTCCAGTTCCGCCGTCCGTGCTTCGAGAGCATCGACGCGACCGCGCAATGTGGCGAGTTCGGCTTGGAATTCTTCTTGCAATCGCCGGATGGTGGTAAGTTCGCCTTCAGATAGACCGCCGTCCCCGTCGATGAGTTCGGTAATGCGATCCAAACAGGCGTTCAAACCAGCGGCAAATTCGTAGCGGGTCATGGGACGATTACCCCGGAAGGTGCCGTCGGGATACCCTGCGATACAGCCGTAGCGTTCCACGAGGGATTGCAGGGCTTGAAATGCCCAATCCGTCGGCTGTACGTCGCGCAGTTGCGACACGGAGGTAACTTGTCCGGCGTCGCGGGGGGTGCCTTGTCCTTCCCGACCGTAGCGATTGAGTTGGTTTAAGACGTCCTCAGATGGCACCGTTTGTGCCAGTTGTCCCGACGTTTCGGATTCGACGGGAAACGATCGCGCTTCGCCAATGTGTAGCAGCAAACTGCCGACGGTTAAGCCGCAGAGTAGGGAAATATTGAAGCTTTTAGAATACCGTTGTTTTGCGGACATTTCCTCACACCTCGTTGTTAAGAATTTAATGAGACTCGAACCTAACCTAAACCGCGCGCATCCCGGTTGAGAAGGAGCGATCGCCCTAGGGAAAAAACGCGAACGAGCGATTGATTTTTTCTTTTCCTCCATTGTCTCATTCATTTTTAAATTGCCAAGCGATTGGTCACAAAAACTAAAGCACAGGCGATCGCAATTTCTACGCCACCGAGAAGTCCGATTTCGGGTTTGGAGAAATGGCAAATCGGACGCACAGTTTCGGTTAATTGGGTGACCGAAAGTTCCGAGGATTGGGCAAGGGTGCCGAGTTTGTCGGGGGCGATCGAGTTTGGTAAGGAAGATTGGGGCGAAAGACTTTCAAAATCTAACGATAGCGCGATAAATTGCGTCACTTGCGCCTCGTTAAAGTTATTGTCGCTCACCAAAATCAGGCTTTGGCGACCGTCGGGAAGCCGCACTCCCAACGCCATCCCTTCCAAGTTATCCGGTACGACGCCCAATTCGCTCAAATCCGCCACCAGTCGCTTTTGCACTGCCGCCTCTGGAGACAACGACCCGTCTGCCAAGCTGGGGTTGTCGCTAATATCTCGCGCCCCCTGAAGGCTGACCTCGTATAACTTGACCGTATTGCCACGTCCTTCCGAAAATGCCCGCTCCAGGGCGAGAAACGTACCGCAATTGTCCAGGGCGCGCAGTTCCACCAATCCGTTGGTGCGAAATCCATCAGCGGGTTGGGGCGGTTCCGGGACGGGGTCGATGATGTAAGCAAATTCCCGACGGGGCTGACCCGTGGCGCGATCGTATTCTAGAATTCGCGAAATGCTGACTTGTTCGAGATCGGCGGTGTCTCCATCTTGGCGCAGGGCGTTTTCCGTTGCCGTATAGAGCAATTGACCGTCCGGCGTCAGCGTCAGGCTTTCAAACGCGAGATTTTGACGCACCCCGCGATCGCCCCTGGGTAAGAACTTGTCGGGAACTGGCAAATCCCGCAACTGGCGACCCGAGGGAGAAAACGATCGCGCGAACGGCGCAATTCCCCGGTTGGCGTTCCCTTCCGAGGCAATCCACAGGGTTCCCGACTCCTCCCAGTCTATCCCTTCCGGGTCGATGCGATCGCGGGCAAAGGGCTGTCCGTCCTCGTTGGCGAGGTCACTCACCCCTTGAAATCGCACGTCCCCCGCATCGAGCCAACCGTCGGCGAGATCGACGGTCACGGTGTAAAAACGAGCCTCGGCGCGATCGTCCGACAGAACAAAGTACGTCCCCTCCCTGGGATTGTATGTCATTGCCGACAAACCGCCCACCTCAGTTCCGTTTGCCCTCAAGCCCGTTTCAAACCGCACCTCGCCCGCAAACTCCACGCTCTCGACCCCCCGACAAATCGGCTGTACTTCATCCATTGCCATCGCCATCGTGTATTTCCCAATCGAAGGGGGAACGGGCGAACCGCTCCCCTTTCACAATTATGAGATCGCGCGATCGACAATAGTGAATTGCGGGGCAAATTCGGGCGTATTTCCTAACGTGGCTAATGTGGTGCCATCGAACTGAAACTCGCCGGTTTCGGGATCGTAACTAAAGCGATCGGGAGTAACATTGGCACCGAATCCCGCTGCCACAATTTGGAAGGTATCGATCGCCTCAAAATCGACAATAATATCGCCGCGATCGCCCAAGGTATTGTAAGCGAAAATATCGGCACCCTCGCCCCCAGAAATCAGATCTTCGCGATCGCCTCCAATTAACAAATCGTTACCGCGACCGCCAATCAGCACGTCCTTATTGCCCCCACCATTCAGCAAGCTATCGCCATCGACCCCTCGCAAGAAGTCGGGACCGCCATCGCCATTGGCAACGCGG
>CAYQUF010000204.1:0-8092 GCA_964420595.1 uncultured bacterium | reverse complement strand
CTCAACTCACCGCCGCTTCACCACCCACCCAGCCGATCGGCTAGGGTTGGAGTACTGCGACGAATCTTGATAGAAAAATTTATGTTAAACCGGTGTTGGTTCCGGGTTTGCCCGTAGCGAGTTTGACGTTGACGATTTTCCCGCCCATTTTCATGATGCGCTGTTGCTCGGTAAACCAATTATCGTAGGGAACCAACTTAGTAAAGTAGGTATTTTGTAATTCTCTTTGAGTCCGAATCCGAGTTTGACTTGGCACGCAAGCCGTCACCTTAAACATTCTCATGGACGTACGCCTCCCGATCGTGGTTCAAAATTGTACTGGGTTTGTTTGAAGTCTGTCTGTGAACTATCCCGATTGAATTGAGGAGTCTGGCGGGTTTCGCTAAAGTGAAGGCTGGGCGTCAAGAGTCAATACCAGATCGCTAAAACTCAAGCTTTCAAAGCTATAAGCCTACAGCAAGCTAGCACTCACTCCGGACTGCCCAGACCTTACTCTATGCGCGCGTTAAAGCCGCACTTAGCTCAAGCCAGAGCAGATGTAGTCGAAGTAGACGCCCATTTCCTTACCAGCGTCGGGACCGACCAATCCAGCGGTGACTTCTTTCATCGCTTGGATCGCTTGGACGGTAGCGCCGATGGGGACGCCCAAGGAGTTATAGGTTTCTTTCAAACCGTTGAGCACGCGCTCGTCAAGGATAGACGGGTCGCCAGCCAACATAGCGTAGGTGGCATAGCGCAGGTAGTAGTCCAAGTCGCGGATGCAAGCTGCGTAACGGCGGGTGGTGTACATGTTGCCGCCGGGACGGGTGATGTCGGAATACAGCAGGGACTTGGCAACGGCTTCCTTAACGATGGTGGCGGCGTTGGCGCTGATGGTGGTTGCCGCGCGAACTCGCAGTTGACCGGTTTGGAAGTAGCTCTTGAGCTTGTCCATGGCAGCACCGTCGAGGTACTTACCTTGAACGTCAGAGGCGTTAATTACAGCGGTGATTGCGTCTTGCATAACTTTGGCTTCCTTAATGTCGTTCTATCTGGAAGGATGTAACGTCAATTGGGGCGATTTATTGCATCGCGCCAATCACGTAGTCGAAGTAGGCACCAGCTTCGGCTGCATCTTCAGCAGACATCAGTGCCAAAGCAGAACTTTTCAGAGCGCGGATGCCTTCGGAAACGGCGTCGATGGGGGTGCCCAGAGACTTGTACATTTCGCGCACGCCCACGATTCCGATTTCTTCAATCGGGGTGACGTCGCCAGAAACGACTCCGTAGGTGATCAGACGCAGGTAGTAGTCCATATCCCGCAGGCAGGTGGCGGTCATTTCTTCGCCGTAGGCGTTACCGCCGGGAGAAACCACGTCAGGGCGCTTTTGGAACAGCTGGTCGCCAGCTTGCTTCACCAGGCGCTCGCGAGAATCGGTTAAAACTTGAGCGATACGCAGGCGGCTTTCGCCGGTCGTGACAAAGGCTTTGATCCGATCCAGTTCGCCAGGGCTGAGATAGCGGGCCTCAGCGTCGGCGTTCACGATTGATTTCGTGACAATACTCATTAATGGTTTCCTCCAACAAGGAAATGTGACGAGGTAGATTTTAAGTTTACAGGGATTTACCCTTGAGGCAATCTTGAGATATTTTGCAGCATTGAGTTTACACTCAATGTCAGAAGTTAATAGTTTGTAATGTTTTTCTCAGAGTCGGGAGGGCGCGATCGCTGCGAGCGAAGGGCGTGTTTCCCCGATCTGGCGGGCGATTGCGCCACTTTTTAGCGGGCTGTCGGACGAATCGATCGTTCCATCAGGCAGGTGGCAATTCGACGGGAGGCACCAGGGTAACCCATGCGTCGGCGACCGTTTTCGGAGATGGCTTGCAGCCAATCGGGATCCCGCAGCAGTTGTTGGGCAATTTCGACGACGCGATCGGGACGGGGCAGTAAAATCAAAGACGACCCGAGCAACCGTTGTTGGGCTTCGGCAAAAGTGGGGGTGTATTGGGGACCCTGACCGGGAAAAGCGATCGCGGGTTTGCCCAATCCGACAAATTGTTCGGTAGCGGTGCCTGCCATGGCAATGGCGAAGTCGGCTTTGAGCAAGCAGTCGCGAAAGGCGTGTTGGGTCAAAATGAAGGTGGCGTTGCTTTGCACGAAACGCAGGGCGTCGGGATCGCTGACCGGGACGCGATCGCCTTCTCTCGCGTGCCAGCCGTACACTTCTAGTTCGTGACGCAACGGTTCGAGATCGACCCCTGGCGCGATCGCCCCGAGAAATAAAATATCGCGATCGGCAAGTGCCTCTCTCAAACTCGCCACCGCCGAAACGATAACTTGCCAGTTATTAAAAGCTTCGGGCGCGCGAGAACCGGGAAGCAATACCACAGTCAGCGGTCGTTGGACTTCTCGCTGCTCGGCATCGGGATCGTAAAACTTCGCTTTCGAGGGATCCTCCTGGAGATCGTCCATCATCGGATTGCCCAGATCGAAGGCGGGAATGGAATATTTTTGTAGAATTTCACTCGTGAGGCTATCTCGGGGAAAGACTGCCTGACAGCGCTTATTCCCCATCAAACAGCGTTCCCAAGGCAAGTAAACCGATCCCGACCACTTTTCCAATCGCTCGGCAAAGGTTCGTCGGCGCAGCCATCCCACATCATCGCGCAAATAATATTCCGATTTTGCCGTCCCGACAAAGGCATAGTCTGCTCCGCTGCGCCAGGCAAATAACAGGGGAACGACATCGCCGACCGCTAAAATCGTACCGCCATCTTTTGCCCACCGTCGCACCGCCTTATCTTGGGCGCGCGTCAGTCCGATCAAACCGCTACGCACGTCGCGCCACAACTGTCGTCCGTCCATATAAACAAATCCACCGGACGGCATTTGCTTGACCGACCCAATTATCGGGACGTTCTCGAGTTCGCGGTAAGCGCGTCCTTCTCCGACTAAGGGTAATGCGGCAATTTCTGGCGCGTCGGGGAACTGCTGCAATTCGCGCAAAATTCGCACCGCGACTGCGTCTTCCCCATGACCGTTGCTCAGGCAAAGTAGCTTCAAAGCCGTGCAACTCTCTTAAAAGACTTCGATCTATCCAAACACCGATCGCTTTCAATCGGCAAGGGGTGGGGGAGATGGGGGGATGAGGAGATTGAGGAGATAGGGGACACTTTCGTGTTACCTGTTGCCTTCCTCTCATGTCATTTCATGGCGATCGCCCTTACCCTAAAACTAAAGTCAACCCATTGGGAGGAGATCGAATGCGAGTCCTACACACGATGTTGCGCGTCGCCGACCTGGAAGAGTCGATTCAGTTCTACTGCGACGTTTTGGGCATGAAACTGCTGCGCCAGAAAGACTATCCCGGCGGCGAGTTTACCCTGGCATTTGTCGGATACGGCGACGAGTCGGAACACGCGGTGCTGGAACTGACCTATAACTGGGGCGTGAGCGAGTACGATTTGGGCAACGGCTACGGTCACGTGGCGATTGGCGTAGACGATATTTATCAAACTTGCGACGAAATTAAGAAACGCGGCGGAACGGTGACCCGCGAACCGGGACCGATGAAGCACGGCTCGACGGTGATTGCGTTTGTCCAAGATCCGACCGGATACAAAATCGAACTGATTCAGTTGGGAACGCAGGGATCGGCAAAAGATTCCGAGCAACCGGCGATGGCGAGCCAGTCGTCCTAACGTACCCCCTCGCAATTATCATTAAGGGCAGGTTTGGCGATACGATAACTCAACGGACTCGCCGCCTGTCCTCAATGTTGCCGGATTGCTTTGGCGGTTTGCCCAAAAACGCTGCGCGATCGCCTGGATTTAACCCTATCGTGAAATTAATCGCTCGACTCACGATCGTTCTGGGATTTCCCCTGGTTGGGTTTGGATACCAACCCCCTACAGTTGCCGTTCCCCCGAGCGTTCCCATCGCACAATCCAATTTCACCTCGGTAGACGAACTGTCCGACGTGCAACCGAGCGATTGGGCGTATGAGGCGCTACAATCGCTGATCGATCGCTACGAGATTGACTTAGGCTATGGCGATCGCACATTTCGGGGCGATCGCGCCATGACCCGCTACGAGTTTGCCGCCGCATTAAATGAAGTTGCCAGTAAAATCGAACAATTGCAAGCCTATGGGGAACAAGTGGTGCGGGAAGACCTGGCGACCCTATCCCGGTTGCAGCGAACTTATGCTTCTGCTCTCGAATCGTTGCGCGTGCGTCTCAACACTCGCGTCGAACCCACCCTTACCGCCCTCGAAAACCAACAATTCTCCCCCACGACCAAGTTACAAGGACAGTGGATTCTCGGCATCACCGATGGCAATAACGCCGAACCGACATTTGTTTCCCGCACCCGGTTGAACTTACGCGCCAGTTGGCAACCCAACCAAGTGCTGGTGACGCAGCTCGAAATGGGCAACGACGGACTCGACGCCATTGGCAATGCCCAATCGGAGCCACCCGAGAATTTATTGGGAACCACGGGATTGCTGGCGGGAGGTGGCGGTTTGGATTTCGCCCAAGTCGAACCGCAAGTGCGGCTGCATCGCCTGTATTATACCTTTCGTCCCCATCGCCCCCTATCGGTTACCGTGGGGGCAAAAATGGCACCGAGCGACTTGATCGATCGCAATGCTTTCGCCAACGATTCGGCGGTGGATTTTAGCTCCAGCTTCTTTGTCAACAATCCCTTAATCGTGCAAAATCGGATCGATCGCCCCGGGGGTGCGGGCGCGGCGATCGCCTGGAATTTTCAAGAAATACCCTTGACAATTTCGGGATTGTATGTATCTGAAGACGGCGGACAAGACCTATTCGGCGATCGCTATCAAGCCAGCCTCGAACTCGCCTACTCGCCGGGCGATCGCGCCACCGTGCGGTTGCAGTATACCAACGCCGACATCGACGACATCGGACTCGACGCCTTTGGCATTAATTTCGACTGGGGGAGCGATCGCGCCTTCGGACTGTTCGGTCGCGCGGGAGTCGGGCGCTACAATGGGAGCGGAATCGCCGGGACGCCGACGGGCAGTTTCGACGCTTGGACCTGGGCGATCGGCATCAGCCTTCGCGATCGCTTGATTCCCGGGACGCTCGCGGGTGCGGCGATCGGTCAGCCGTTTGTCGCCGATGCCGTTGGCAATGCCACCCAAACGAATTTCGAGCTATTCTACTCCTTGCCCCTCAGCGACAACATTGGCGTGACCTTGGCAAGCGCGATCGTCGCCAATGCCGACAACGACAGCGATCGCCCCACGATTTGGCAGGGAACGCTTCGCACGGCAATTTCCTTTTAATCCGCTCGCAGTGTAAATTCAGCGCACGAGTATGCAGCCGACCGATCCGAACAAATTCACCGATAAAGCCTGGGACGCAATTGTCAGTTCGCAAGATGTTGCCCGACGCTGTCAAAACCAGCAGTTGGAAGTCGAACACGTGGCGATCGCCCTACTCGAAACCGTAGGGTTTGCCGATCGCATCGTATCGGAAGCCGGGGTCGAACCCAGTACCCTCGCCAAACAACTCGAAGCCTTCGCCAAACGCCAGCCCCGGGTGACGCGGGTAGACCAACTGTATCTCGGTCGCGGCTTGGATCGGATGCTCGACAAAGCCGAAAGCCTGCGAGCCGCCGCGAGCGTGGCGCAAATTAGCGCCGAACACCTGCTCCTAGCCCTGGCTGAAGACGATCGCGTCGGTCGTCGGGTCCTCAAAAGTTTCGCCATCAACAAAGAACGTCTCCAAGGCGCGATCGATCGGGTCAAATCGGAAACCAAATCCATCAAACCCGACACTCCCCCCGAAGAGGTCGAAACCGGCGAAACCGCCACCAAAGCCACCGCCGCCTCCGACGAGGACACCGAAGACGGCGAAGCAGAACCCACCGCCTTGGAGAAATACGGGCGCGATCTGACCGAAGAAGCCAAAACCGGCAAACTCGACCCCGTGATCGGACGGGACGAAGAAATTCGCCGGGTGATTCAAGTCCTCTCCCGCCGCACCAAAAACAATCCCGTGTTGATTGGCGAACCGGGAGTCGGCAAAACCGCGATCGCCGAAGCCCTGGCTCAACGAATTGTCAACAGCGACGTTCCCGAATCCCTCAAGGATCGCCGCCTGATTTCGCTGGATATGGGCAGCTTGATCGCCGGTGCCAAATTCCGAGGCGAGTTTGAAGAACGGCTGCGCGCGGTCTTGCACGAAGTCACCCACTCCGACGGTCGCATCGTCCTGTTTATCGACGAATTGCACACGATTATGGGCGCTGGCGGCGGCGGAACCCACGGCACCATGGACGCCGGAAACTTGCTCAAACCGATGCTGGCGCGGGGGGAATTGCGCTGTATCGGTGCCACCACCCTCGACGAATTTCGCAAGCACATCGAAAAAGATGCCGCCCTCGAACGCCGGTTTCAACAAGTGTTGGTGAATCAGCCCAGCGTCGAAGACACGATTTCGATCTTGCGCGGGTTGAAAGAACGCTACGAAGTCCACCACGGCGTCAAAATTACCGACTCCTCCCTGGTGGCGGCGGCGACCCTGTCCAGTCGCTATATCAGCGATCGCTTTTTACCCGACAAGGCGATCGATCTCGTAGACGAAGCGGCGGCGAAATTGAAAATGGAGATTACCTCCAAACCCGGCGAATTGGAAGCGGTAGACCGTCGCCTGATGCAATTGGAGATGGAAAAACTCTCCCTGGAAGGGGAAGATTCCACACCGGCGAGTATCGGGACGTATAGCACCGCCTGCGAGCGACTGGAGCGCATCGAGCAGGAAATCGCCAAACTCAGCGTCCGCCAGAAAAAGCTGACCTCGCAATGGCAGCACGAGAAACAACTGCTCGAAGCGATTAACGCCCTCAAAGAGGAAGAAGACCAATTGCGGGTGCAAATCGAGCGCGCCGAGCGCAATTACGACCTGAATACGGCGGCGCAGTTGAAATACGGTCGTTTGGAAGTCTTGCAGCGCGATCGCGAAGGGAAGGAAGCCGACCTGCTGACCATGCAGACCCAAGGCAAAACCCTGCTGCGCGAACAGGTCACCGACGCCGATATTGCCGAAATCGTGGCGCGATGGACGGGAATTCCGGTCAACCGCCTGTTGGAGTCGGAACGGCAGAAATTGCTGCAACTCGAATCGTTTTTACACCAGCGGGTCATCGGTCAGTCGGAAGCCGTGGAAGCGGTTGCAGCGGCAATTCGTCGCGCTCGGGCGGGAATGAAGGATCCCTCCCGTCCGATTGGTTCGTTCCTGTTTATGGGACCGACGGGGGTGGGAAAAACAGAACTCGCCCGCGCCTTGGCGCAATCGATGTTTGACAGCGAAGACGCGATCGTCCGCATCGATATGTCCGAGTATATGGAAAAACACGCTGTCTCTCGCATGATTGGCGCGCCACCGGGATACGTCGGTTACGAGGAAGGGGGTCAACTCAGCGAAGCGGTGCGGCGACATCCCTATTCGGTGGTGTTGTTCGACGAGGTGGAGAAGGCGCACCCCGACGTGTTCAATATCTTATTGCAAGTCCTCGATGACGGTCGCATTACCGATTCCCAAGGACGACCGATCGATTTTCGCAATACGGTGATCGTGATGACGAGCAATATCGGCTCCCAGTACATTCTCGATATTGCTGGAGACGATGCCCGTTACGAGGAATTGCACAAGCGGGTTAGCGACGCGCTGCGATCGCATTTTCGCCCGGAGTTTCTCAACCGCGTGGACGATATTATTATTTTCCATCCCCTCTCTCGCGCCGAGTTACGCCAAATTGTCGGATTGCAACTGAAGCGAATTCACGGGTTGCTCGCCGACCAAAAAATCGCGATCGAACTATCGGATGCAGCCGCGACGTATCTGGCGGAAGTCGGTTACGATCCGGTGTTCGGCGCGCGTCCCCTGAAGCGGGCAATTCAGCGGGAGTTGGAAAATCCCATCGCCACCAAGTTATTGGAACGCACGTTTGTGGAGGGGGATACGATTTTTGTCGATTGCGTCGAGAAACAGTTGGTGTTTCAAAATAAAAAGTCGGTGACAACGGAAGCACCTGCGTCGGAACCAACTCCCGAAGTGCCAGAAGTCCCTGTGTCGGAAT
>CAYQUF010000203.1:0-8104 GCA_964420595.1 uncultured bacterium | reverse complement strand
CCCTGAAGAGCTTTGAGCGGCTTTCATTGACAAACTAATCCGCTGCAATTTTTCGTCAACGTTCAAGACTTTGACATTTACCACTTGTCCGACTTTGACCACTTCTAATGGGTCGGAAACAAAGCGATCGGCTAATTCCGAAATGTGGACCAATCCATCCTGATGCACGCCAATATCGACAAATGCACCGAAATTGACCACATTGGTGACTACCCCTTCTAATTCCATTCCCACGTCCAGGTCGGAAATCTCTTTGACCCCTTCCTTAAACGTAGCATATTTAAATTCGGCGCGGGGGTCGCGTCCCGGTTTTTCTAATTCCCGAACGATGTCTTCGAGGGTGGGCAAACCTACGTCTTTCGTGACGTATTTCCTCAAATTCGTGGATTTGAGCCGTTTCGCCAATTGGGTCATTTCGGTGAGGGGAACCTTTAAATCTTTGGCGATCGCCTCTACGATTTTATAACTTTCCGGGTGAACGGCGGTATTGTCTAGCGGATTTTCTCCGTTGCGAATTCGCAGAAATCCTGCCGCTTGCTCGAACGATTTTGCGCCCAATTTCGGCACTTTCAGCAGTTGGCGGCGATTGTTAAACGCACCGCGATCGTTGCGATAGGCAACAATATTATTCGCTACCGTTGGCGTAATTCCCGATACAAAGGTCAGCAATTCTGGCGAGGCGGTATTGAGATCCACGCCGACATAGTTGACGCAACTTTCGACGGTTTCGTTGAGCTTTTTCTCCAATAATTTGCGATTCACATCGTGTTGGTACTGACCGACGCCAATGGATCGCGGGTCGATTTTCACCAATTCCGCCAGGGGATCTTGCAAGCGACGACCGATGCTGACCGCACCGCGAATTGAAACGTCTAAATCGGGAAATTCCCGACGCGCCACCTCACTCGCCGAATAAATCGAGGCACCGGATTCGTTGACAATAGCTTTAATCGGCTGACGATCGCACGCTTGCAATACCTCTCCAACAAATTCATCGGTTTCTCGGGAGGCGGTTCCATTCCCAATCGCGATCGCCTCGATGCGGTATTTCTCAATTAAATTCTGCAAAATACTGGCAGCTTGATAGCGTTTCGCCGCACCCGTGTGAGGATAAATCGTCTGATATTCCAAGAGTTTCCCCGTCTCCGACAACGCCGTTACCTTGCACCCGGTGCGAAATCCCGGATCGATCGCTAAGGTCGGTCGCATTCCCGCTGGCGGCGATAAGAGTAAATTGCGCAGGTTGCTCTCAAAGGTCTTAATCGACTCGATATCGGCGTATTGCTTGCGATCGCTGCGAATTTCGCGCAACAGCGACCCTTTCATCAGGCGATCGAAGGCTTGTTTTAACGCCATGCGATAAAATTGCGCCACTTCCCGAACCGAAGTATGCAGTTCCTGCGATTCCAAATACCGCATAATCTCCGACTCGTCGAACTCAAACTCCAACGCCAGCACCGCTTCGGCTTCCCCTCGAAACAACGCCAGCAGGTTGTGCGGCGGAATCGCCTTCACCTTGGCGCTGTAATGGCGATACATTTCATACTTGGTGCTTCCCTCGGGATAGTTCGCCTTCACCCGCGACACCAATACTGCATGATTCATTAAATAATCTCGCAAATAGGCGCGCAGTTCTGCTTTTTCCGAGACTTCTTCGGCGAGGATATCCCCCGCACCCTGTAAGGCGTCTTCGGGAGTCGCGATCTGTTTGGCGGAATCGACGTATTTTTGCGCCAGGTTCCCCAGCGGCGTCGGTTTGGCGTCGGGACGGTTGAGAGATTTAATCCACTCGCTGAGGGGTTCGAGTCCCCGTTCTCGCGCGAGCGTGGCTTTGGTGCGGCGTTTGGGACGATAGGGAAGATAGAGGTCTTCTAACTCGTTTTTGCGAGTACACGAGACAATTTTGGCTTTGAGGTCGTCGGTGAGCTGTCCGCGATCGCCAATCGCCTGGAGAATCGTCGCCTTGCGTTTTTCCAACTCTCGCAAATACTGCGCGCGATCGGCAATTTCGCGCAATTGCAGTTCGTCCAAGCCGCCAGTCCGCTCTTTCCGATAACGCGCGATAAACGGAATGGTCGCTCCCTCGTCGAGGAGTTGAATAGCACTCCGAACGGCGCGCACGTCGAGGGACAGTTCGGTGGTCAGGGTTTGAGCAATATCGAGCATTGAGTCCGCCAAGTCAGTCTATCCGCACTCCGAAACGCGATCGCGACCGAGTTCTCTTCGATCCCCTGATAGCCGCTTGCGTGCAACTGCATCGATAGCACGTCCGTTCGGCAGCGATCGCGACTCGAACCATCAATTCGAGTCAGTAATAGTTCTTGAATTCTAGCAGAGAATAGGAAAATCGCCAGACGCACCCGCGATCGCTTCAAGGGACAACCGTCAAATACTGCGGCGCAACCGCGTCTGTCAACCACACTCCATTCTCGGAACGGTAGAAAATGCAACCCGCTCGATGCATCGCCGCCGCATCCACCTCCAACACCACCGGACGACCGTGTCGCCGTCCCACCCGCATCGCCGTTTCCCGGTCTGGCGAGAGGTGAACGTGATGTCGCGACATGGGGAGCAATCCCTGCTGGAGAATCGAGGCGATCGCCTTCTCTCCACTGCCATGATACAGGCGATCGCTCGGCACTTGCGGCGACAGTTGTAAATCCACCGGGATGCTGTGTCCCTGATTGGCGCGAATCCGCGTCCCGGTGGGGTCGAAGGAAAACCGCTGCTTGTCGTTGCGCGCCACCACTTCTTCTAGTTGCTCGCGACTGAGGGGAAACCGATGCGCCTCACAGGCGGCGAGTAAGTCGTCAACGGCGACCCAACCGCCGGGTTCGAGTTCCAATCCCAAGCGATGGGGTTGGTGGCGCAGGTGTTTGCTGAGATATTTGCTAATTTTGACCAAGCGAGAGGGATTCATATCGTTTATACGAACCGATAGGTAAATTCTTGAGTTAAATCGACCCGTCCCTTGCGCAACATCGCCGGATCGAGGCGTTCGGTGGTGTTGCAGGTCATCAGCACCACCATATTTTGACGCGGCTGACCTCTGGTGTCCTCAACCACGCTCTGAGACAGGGTTCCGTCGAGCAAGCTGAGGATGCGTTCGGTGGTCAAACTCTGCTGCGCCACGTCACTGGCGCGATCGCGCGCGAGGTTATCCGCTTCGTTGATAATCAGACAAATGCGCTCTAAGTAACTCGGCGGCGCGAAGTTTTCTACCGCATCGCGATCCAGGATAAACACCACGTAACCGAGGGGAACTAAGATCTCGGTCGCCACGGCTTGAGTCCAGGCGGTTTTCCCGGTTCCCGGTTCCCCTTGCACCAACACCGACAGTTGCTGGGGGTCGTCGAGAATGGCTTGTTGGACGGTATCGGTAAATCGCTGGATCGAATCGGGAAACGTGCGAATTGGAAATTGCGATCGCACCTGTCCGACGCGACATTGGTGACCGCTGAGAATTACGGCTAAATTGTACGTGGCTTTATTCACCCACGGAGTCAGATCTTCGGCGATTAAAGTATAGCGGCGGCGGCGTTCTTGACCCAAGGTTTCGATTTGCAGCCAAATCTTGAAATCCGACCAGCGCGCGTAGGCAGTTCCCAGCACTTCCAGGCGATCCAAACTGGTGAATCGCTCGATAGGATAGTAAAAACTGCGCTCGACGTAATATTGGGTAATCGTATCGGGTTTGCCCAGAATTTCGAGTATCTTTAAAACCGTCGTCTCTTGCAGGCGATTGAGGACGTAATCGATGGGAATGCTATTGCGATCCACCGAGCGGGCGATCGGCGTCTCCGTCGCCAATACTGATTTGTTGCGATAGTCCGGCGCGGGATGTTGGGGGGTAATGTAGTCCCAAAACTCGTCGAACTCGTATCGCATATTTTCGGAAAAAACGTTTAAAATATTCGCCCACCACGCATACTGATGGCGACCCAACGCATCGGCAATGTCGCTGGTAATGTCGAGGGTTTTCTGAGACAGTTCCCACGGATCGTTGGTGGCTAAATGTAGGAGATAGTGCCAATCGAGTTCCCGATACAGCGGTCGCCAACCCGCACCGAGCAAGCCGCGATTGTGAGGGTGGTTTTGTCCAAAGTTATCGTGACTCCAACGGTATCCTGATGCCATAAGTTCGCTAAGAGGCGGCTAATTCGCGATCGCGTGTATTATAGCGTACTACACGCCGTGTCATTTGTCGAGGGCGATCGAATCGTCGAGATTGGCGCTGTTTGCCCCTACAATGCGTTTGTTCCGCCGCGCGATCGGGAATGCTATGGATTGAGTATGCCTGGAGACTTCAAGGGGCGCGAGCATGAGAAATTCCAATTCTCCCCTCGATTCAACACCAACCGCAGAAGCCGAGCAAGAACAACAGCGTTTGCTGGTGCTATCGGAATCGGGACTGCTGCAAGCAGAGAGGGTGCCAATTTTCAACGAAGCGACCGAGAGCGTAACTCGGTTTTTAGAGATCCCGATTTGTATCGTGGGACTGATGGATCGCGACTGGCAATGGTTGAAATCGACCGTCGGTTGGTCGGAACTCGAACAGAGAAATCCCCTCGCCACTGCTCGCCAAATCAAGCGCAGCGAAGCCTTTTGCACGGCGGTCGTCGAGCGCAAGCAACCCCTGCACATTCGCGATACCTCACTCCATCCTAACTTTTCCCATCGGTTATTCGTCCAGCAATACGGCATTCGAGCCTATTTGGGCGTTCCTTTGCTGACGGCTGAAGGTCACTGTTTGGGAACCCTGGCGGTGATGGATTTTGCCCCTCGCGTCTTTCGCCCCCAAGAAATTCAGTTTATCGAAATGACCGCTCGTTGGTTAATGAGCGAACTCCAACGCCAGCAAGCCACAGATGGCAATTTTTCTGAGGGCGATCGCCATTTTCTCCCCTCTCCCCTTCCCGTGCAATCCTTTGACAACGAGATGGAGGCACAGCGACCGAGACAATTGCTAGAACGCGATTATTTTGCCGGAGAACGCCTCAAAACCGAATTGTTAGACTATCTCATGCAAGATTTGCGCACGCCGCTAACATCGGTGATGGGAATGACGGGAATCCTGACCCGAGAGATTTACGGTCCCCTGCGAGACAAGCAAAAAGAATACTTGCAAATCATCCAAAATAGCGGGCAGTATTTGCTGGCGTTAGTGGACGAAATTTTATCCCTGCGAGATCTCGACAGCAGCGATCCGACGCTGCATTTAAACCCGGTCGATATCGAAATGCTTTGCCAGCAGGTGGTCAACGCCCTCGAACCCGTTGCCGATCGCCGCGATCGCCAGATCGAAATGTCCGTGGAACCGGGCGATCGCATTTGGGTGCTCGACAAAGAAAAAGTTCGGCAAATGCTCTATCATTTAATGTTTCGAGTCATTCAAGTCGCCGATGCCGAGTGTACTGCCCGAATTCATGTCTGCCGCAAGTCCGAAGGATTGAATATTTCTGCTTGGGTGTCCCATCCGTGGCTGCATGATAGCTTGCCCGATAGCGAACTCTACGCCTGTCAGATTTTTGAAAGCGAGAACGCCGAGTCGCCCGTCTGCTCGGATATCCCCGCCGAAGAAGCGTTCAATCCGGACGCCAACCGATTCGTGGTGCGAGACGTGTTAGAGTATGCCGAGAAATATCCGAGCTATCAAAGCGGCGATCGCTTGGGGATTCTCCTGAGCGCGCGATTGGCGAAACAACACGGCGCTCGCCTGTCGATTCAAGGCTCGGTCAGCACGGGATTTCGATACGTGCTGAATTTGCCCGAAATGTCTCACGATGCGGAGAACGGACGGTAATCGCCAGGTTGCGAGGGAGCGTCCCGAGGGAAGATCGCCAAGAACTGAGCGGCAATGTAAGATTGGGAATCGAACGCTTGCATTCTGCTCATGAACCCATCCGTCAATTCCGTTGCCGATCGATTCTGGCAAACTCTGACGCTCTCGACCCTTCCCCTGTCTCGCTGGCAGGGATCGAGCTATCTATCGCGTCCCATTGGTTTGCTGCGAACCTGGCGACAGGGAAGTTGGCTGATGCAGTGGGCGGATCCCATCGGCGCGGTGTTCGTGGCGATCGCATTTGCCCTCGCGCCTTTTGTTTCGACCACGCTGATTGGCGTGTTGCTGATCGCCTCTGCCGGATTTTGGGTAGTGCTGACCCTCTCGGACGACGCCGAAACCCGGTTTAGCCCGATTCACCTGTTGGTGCTATTGTACTGGGCGATCGCCTCAGTAGCGACAGCCCTGTCGCCGGTGAAAGCCGCAGCCTTTTCGGGGTGGGTCAAACTCACGCTCTATTTAATCTTATTTGCGCTGATGTCGCGGGTGTTGCAATCGCCTCGCTTGCGCCGCTGGACGATCGCGATTTACCTGCACGTGGCACTCATTGTCAGCGTTTACGGCGTGCGACAGGCCAAATATTACAGCGCCGAAGAACTGGCGACCTGGACGGATCCGACCTCGGCGTCCGCTGACGTCATCCGAGTCTACAGTTATTTGGGCAATCCTAACTTACTGGCTGGCTATTTAGTGGCAGCGGTAGCGTTGAGTTTTGCTGCCATCTTCGCCTGGCGGGAGTGGGGGGCGAAACTGTTGGCTGGCGTCATGTTCGCCGTCAATTCGGCGTGTTTGGTGCTCACCTACAGTCGCGGCGGCTGGATTGGCTTCGTGATGGCGGGATTTGTCTGCTTAGTCTTGTTAGTCTATTGGTGGAGTCCGAAGCTCCCCGAACGGTGGCGCAAGTGGGCGATTCCGGCGACCATTGGGATTGTGGCGATCGCCGTTTTAGGTGCCGTGATAGCAGTGGATCCCCTGCGCGATCGCGCCATGAGTATTTTTGCCGGACGGGAAGACAGCAGCAACAACTTCCGAATCAACGTCTGGCTTTCGGTCATTGACATGATCCGCGATCGCCCCATCATCGGAATCGGACCGGGAAACGATGCGTTTAACAAGGTCTATCCCCTCTACATGAAACCCAAATACAGCGCCCTGAGTGCCTATTCCGTCCTGCTGGAAACAGCAGTCGAAACGGGACTGGTCGGCTTGGTGGCGTTTTTATGGCTGCTATTGGTCGCCCTGCACCAAGGCTGGCTGCACCTGCAACGGTTGCGCCAAACCGGAAATCCAGACGGGTATTGGTTAATCGGAGCGATCGCCACTTTAGCGGGGATGATGATGCACGGTCTAGTGGATACCGTCTGGTACCGTCCCCAAGTGAATATGCTCTGGTGGTTGGCAATGGCAATTGTTGCCAGTTACGGCGTTTGTCGCCAATCCCCGAGCCGTTCGTCGTAAACGCTTTAGCGCTTATCTCCCCAACTGGGCAATTCCAGTCAATCACCCAAACCCGATGAGATGAAGGGTTTGGCAACCAAACCCCTACAGTCCCGACGACCAACATTTAATAATACTTGAGCGCCCGTTCGATCTCCCGCTTCTCCTGCTTGCGTTTGAGGGTTTCGCGCTTGTCGTGAATCTTCTTCCCCTTACACAATCCAATACTCGCCTTAATCAATCCCCGTTTCAGATACAGCTTCAACGGAATTAGCGTCAGACCCTTCTGTTCCACCTTCCCCGTCAACTTGCTAATCTCGTCGCGGTGGAGCAATAACTTGCGGCTGCGGCGGGGTTCGTGGTTGAAATACTCCCCAGCCGTTTGATACGGAGACACGTGCATATTGATCAGCCACGCTTCGCCATTGCGAATAATGGCATACCCGTCGCGCAAATTGACCCGACCTTCGCGCATCGACTTCACTTCCGTCCCCTTCAGTTCGAGTCCGGCTTCGTAGGATTCGAGAATTTCGTACTGGTAGCGAGCTTGTCGGTTATCGGCAATAACTTTATACCCCTTACTCGGATCTGCTGCCATCGTTTATCGTTCCATCGTGCTTACAAAACTGCTATTCGATCGTATCGCGCGGCGAAGAATTGCCCCCGACCGAGCGCGATCGCCATAAATTTCCATTATCCTGCCATTGTCTCCATTCCCCAAGTCCGAGGCTTGTATAGCAATGCGCTCTTGGCTATTTACAGCGAGGTGGTGCGTTCCGGCGGTTTGACTCCATGGCGACGGTGCTCTATGGATCTGCGCCGCGT
>CAYQUF010000202.1:4856-8145 GCA_964420595.1 uncultured bacterium | reverse complement strand
TCGAGATCTCAATGCAGCTATCAACCTCAAAAAAGAGGGACTACGACTCTTGACCTGCGGGACGCGGGGCAAAGCCTATTGTCCAGATGTAAGACCTAACCGTAGAGGACGTAAGAAATCTACGGTTGGGCAATCTGTTGGGTAGGAAGCCGCTATTGTAATCTTTGATTCAATAGCGGTAGTTCACACCTTCCGGTCACCCTCTCGCCGATTCCCGATCCCGACAGTCACCGCCAGCGACTCGCCGCTACATTTGAGTCGTTGACGGCAGAATTTCCCCAATTGCGCGAATCCGCTGACAATCGCTATCGGATTACGGATTGGACGTTTGACGTGGAAGGGTTAAGCGCAGAGACGTTGAGCCAACTGGAACAACGCTGCAACCAGCAGGGATGGGGATTTACCTATAGTTCGGTGCAGTGCCACATTAAGTTACGACAGCAGGAGAAATCGGCGGGATTGGGGCAAGTGCTGCAAGATTACTTTCCCGACTGTAGGAGCGATCGCGTTTTGACCGTCGGCGACAGTCCCAACGACCAAAGTTTGTTCGCGCGCGAGAGCTTCCCCCATTCCGTCGGCGTGGCGAATGTTTTGCACTATCGCGATCGCCTTTTGCACCAACCCGCTTACGTGACCGATGGCGCGGAGGGGAAAGGCTTTTGTCAGTTGGCGAAATTATTGGTGGAGGCGCGCAAAACCACAAAAAACCCCGCCAGTTGACGGGGTCGAGTCCGGTTGACGCTACACAGCCGCTAACTCCCCGTGTTCGATGCGAGTGCCTAACAATTTAAGAAATTCAGCCAGCCATTGCGGGTGCGCGGGCCAAGCGGGAGCGGTGACCAAATTGCCATCGACCATCGCTTCGTTCGCCGGAATTTCGACGTAATTGCCCCCCGCGCCAGATACGTCGGGACCGCAGGCGGGGTAGGCGGTGCAGCGTTTGCCCTCCAGCACGCCAGCCGCCGAGAGCACTAACAAGCCGTGACAGAGGGTGGCAATTGGCTTGTTGGTTTCGGCAAAGTGGCGGGTGATGTCGAGCACTTTTGGGTTGAGGCGGATGTATTCTGGCGCGCGTCCGCCGGGAACCACCAGTGCGTCGTAATCGGCGGGATCGATGTCGTCGAAGGTGGCGTTGAGGGCGAAATTGTGACCGGGTTTTTCGCTGTAAGTGCGATCGCCTTCAAAGTCGTGAACGGCGGTGCGAACCATATCGCCAGCTTTGGTGTCGGGACTGACGGCATGAACTTCGTGACCGACCATCTGCAAGGCTTGGAACGGCACCATGATTTCGTAATCTTCGCCGAAGTCGCCGACGAGCATGAGGATTTTTTTACCAGCCATCCTTAAACCTCCCGATTTTATTGGCTTTGTGCTCTAGTGTAGGCAATCTCTCTAGCAAATTCGCGATCGGATCTCCCCAAACGCAGAAAACGGCAGACGAATCGAGATCCGCGTCCCAATCCTCTCCCGTTTTCCCATCAGAGTTTGAGGTTCGCTGCTGGGTTTAGAAGCCGTTGCGACCCCAAATCACCAACGAAATCGAGAAGGTAAACATCACCAGCACCGATACCCAACCGACAGTCAAAATATCCATAGCGTTGTTTGAAAACCGAGGTTACATCATTACGTCATGCCCTATGATATGCCAATTTGACGCCCCGATCGCGCTTTGGGATCGCCGTGGGGGAACAAGAGCGCCGTGACGGGTGAGCGAGAGGGGAATTGTCGCAATTGAACGCTCGCGAGCGGGTCGAGTCGGCAAAAGCGGCTGCAATTGGCGGATTGGCACTGGTCTTGTGAAGCCTGATGGGGGCAGAAAACTCGGAGCCTTGCAGGGGGTTGGCAAAAACGGCTCGATGCTCATGCCAAATATTCAAACAGATCGTCAATCACGGCACGAGCGGAGAGCGGACCGCCTACAATCCAGTGACTTCCGACCGGATAGACCCGATCTTGCTTGACTGCTTCTAAACGAGACCACAAGGGATCGTTTTGGAGTCGTTCGAGAAGATGTTGCAACTCTTTTTCTATTTGCGGTCGATCGCTATACCTGACCACAAAAATGACATCTCCATCTGCATCGGCAAGATGTTCTTTACTAATTGACATTTGAATGGGATTTCCAACCGTCGCCTGAAACATCATTCGTGCAACTGGCGATCGAGCAGAAAACCAAGACGGCGATCGCGATAAATCGCACCAGCTTAAACATGAACCTTTACCAATTGATACGTATAAGGTGTCTGGGAAATTCACCAGAATTTCGCTGACTTGATAAATACAATCAATATCTTGATTTGGTAATTTAGGAGATGAGAGTTTTCTATCTCGATTTTAGTATTTTTATCGAGTATCAACTTAGTGGGTAATGCGGGCGGTGCTATTTTTCCAGCCATGATTTTAGCCCGCAGTGGGGATAGTGCAACCGTGCTAGCCAGTGTAGAAGCTGCGGTAGGTGTGGGTGGCGTCGCTGGTGCCGTGATGCTGAGTATTTGGGGCGGTTCCAAGCGCAGAATTCATGGCTTGTTATTGGGACAAACCTTGGCTCGTATTAGTGGGATAATCATTGGGTTGGGGGGATATTGCTTTCCACTTTTACGGAATACGGAGAAGATTGTCCCCGATTATGAAACAATATCGCCGAATGAGGACGAGCGATCGTAAACTCGATGGAGAAGGTGAAGATCGAGACAACCCGGTTTAGTTGGCTAGCAAGAGGCAGAGATGGCAGAAGAATCGTCGCAATTTAACGCCAGCGAGCGGATCGAGTCGGCAAAAGCGGCTGCAATTGGCGGATTTTCGCTGGTTTTGGGATTTGTCTTAGTGGCGATCGCCCGTTATTTTATTCCTCAAGTTCCGGTGGTGTCGCCGCTGACCCTCGATGGCTGGCTCCACGGCGCGATCGCGTTTTTGAGCGGTTTCCTGTTTGGGGTGACTTATCGCTATGCCGTTCGCAGCGATCGCAACTTCCAACTCAAATCCGGGGTCGTGGCAGCCTTTGGCTTGGTTCGCGGATTTGCCGAAGTGGATTTGGGATTGGATGCGGGGGTCGAATTAGGGCAGTTGGCGTTGCGGTTGGGGGAGAGTTTGGTTCTATTCGCGATCGCGGGAATTGTGTTAGATCTTGCCCTGCAACGCGGTTGGGTCAAACCGTTTGGGTCGTAGCGGACATCGATGAAATCCGGTTGTCAACTTTCTAATTTCTTGGAAAGGTGGGCATTATGAGTTTCAATGGATCGGTCCGATCGCTGCTCAATCTGCAATGCCCACCCTACGGCTTTCTCACCAC
>CAYQUF010000202.1:0-4756 GCA_964420595.1 uncultured bacterium | reverse complement strand
CTACGGCTTTCTCACCACAAAGACACAAAGAACACAAAGTTTTATGGGAAATTTACAACCGGATTCCATATTAGAATTATTCGGATTACACTTTACACTGGGGAAACAGATTGTTGTTGAAATTGTTCCCGCGCGTCTGCTGCCAAAATCGCACACAAAAGGGCGATCGCGCGCTGCCATTCCCAGCGTACTTTTTCGTCTTCTACGGTATCGAATAATCCCACCAGTCGCGGCACCGCTTGTTCGAGGGCAGGTGGCGGAACCGGACGGTGCAGTTCGATTAAGTTTTGAATACTCTGTTGGTTGTTCAGAAACTGCGTTACCCAAGTTGTTGTATGGTGGGGACTGTCGGGAACTCGCTTAATCTTGAGTTCCTGTTTTAACCAATTGTAAAATACTGGCAGGTCGTCCACCATGACGGTCTTGGCGATTGGTAAGGTTTCCCGAAGTAACGCAACATCTAAGCTATTGAGTTGCTGCTGAATTTCGGGGGTATTGGTTAACGTATCAACCCCAGACCAGAGTAACGTTCTGATATCTTCATAGGGAAACTTGAGATAGTGCGAGAAGGTTTCTACCGTTTTTTGAGATTCCATAAGTTGGGAAAATAGTTTGACAGATTGCAACGGGTTAGGCTTCGCGACGGGCGATCGCGACAATATAGCCGAGTTCTTGACGATAGCGAGAAAACACTCGCTGCATTTGCAAAATGCGATCGCGAATAACGGAATTGCGAACCATATTCCACGCCATTTTTGCCGTTCCGCCAATGCCTTCATCGCGCAAAACCTGTCGGGGATCGAGCAATCCCATGGCACCGGTTTTGCAATGTTCGATCGCCAGTCCGGCGTTAGAAAATGCTTCGACCCACCCCGTTTCCGAGAGCGGTTGCGCGTTGGTGCGGATAACTTCAGTTAAGGCGCGATCGATTTCCTCGTGTCGCGTATCGGCGAGCAATTCATGGGATAAAAACATCCCGCCGGGTTTGAGGCGATCTCGAATTCCTGCTAGTACCTTGGCTTTGCCAGACGGCGACTGCATGGTCAAAATCGCTTCTGCCAAGACAAAATCAAATTGCTCGGCAATTTCATCGAGGCGGAAAATGCTTCCTTCGATAACTTCCACTTGTCCGTCCAGTCCGGCGGCGGCAATATTGGATCGCGCGCGAGCCACGCTATCGGGATTTCGCTCGACTCCCACGACCCGCACGCCATACCGCTGTGCTAAGGCGATGGCGGTGTAACCGAAGCTAGATGCCAATTCCAGCATGGTCTGTCCCGGTTGAAAGTTGGCGAAATCGAACAGTTGCTCGGTGGCACTGCTTCCGCCGGGTCGCAGTTTGGTTTTGCCGGCGGCGGCTAACACCGCGTGACCGGGTGCAGTGTCGAGATTTGGAGTCGTTGCGCTCATTGGCGATCTTCTCCCGTTGCAAGGAACAGTTTCAGCCTGACAAATTTTTGCAACTGTGTCTTTGAGCTATCTCATAGAATGGAAGCTGAGTTGGCTGGTATGAGAACTGCGATGGGGGACAACGACCTTCAATCATAAAAAATTTTATTAATTCTAATTGTATTAAATACTTATGGACTTATCAGTCGAGCCGCTTACTCAAGTACGTATCTTTGCCGATCTCGATCCGATCGCGATCGTGCAATTGCAATCCCATACCCGCGTCCATTTCTATCAATCGGGTGAAATTGTCCTTCACGAAGGCGATCGCCTCGCACCTTGCTTGCATGTTTTAGGTAATGGCACGCTTCATATTAAAAAGATAGCATCTAGCGGGAAAGAAAGCTGGGTCAGAACCATTGGTGCAGGCGAAATTTTTGCGGCTCCAGCGGTCTTTGGCGATCGCGTAGCACCCGCAACCGTAGTCGCGGCGACTGACTCGCAAGTGTTAACCATTCAGCGAGATGTATTGTTAGAAACAATCCGCAATACACCAGAAGTTGCTTTGCGAATTATCGAAGATTTCAACCAACGCTTGCAGCAACTTCACAAAACCGTTCACGGGTTAATTTCCGAACGCGCGATTGTCCGATTGGCAAGATTTTTACTCGATCGCGCCGCACAAGAGGGAACGGAGATTACCGAAAACGGAGAACGATTAAAGGCGACTGTTCCTTACTACCAAATGGCTCGCAGTATTGGCATTACCTACGAAGAATGCGTGCGCTTAGTAAAAAGTTTATCAGAGGCGATCGTCTATCAACGCGGCGGGACAATTTTTATTCAAAATTGGGAAACGTTGGAAGCACTTGCCGATCGGGAATCGTAAATGAGTTATAGTTCAAAAAAGTACCCCGGCTTCACCGTCGTCTGACGCTGCGCCGAATCGTATTTTAGGAGATATTCTCGCGCGATCGCATCTTGCTGTTGCAGTTGTTCGAGTTCCACGCGACCGATTTCAGTATCGGTCGATAGCAAAATTACTTGATGGCTAGCTGAAGGAAAATACCGTTCGACCAAATTGTGACGGTGCGACGAATCCAACCGTCCCAGAGGCGTATCGATCGCGACGGGAAGATTGCGTCCGGACACTCGCGCCAATCCCCACAAAAAGGCGATCGCCAAGAGCTGTTTTTCCCCCGCAGACAGGCGATGTTTGGGAACCGGTTTCCCTTGCGGGTCATACAGCGACAGGCTATAGGTTTGCGTGTCAATCACAACCCGATGCACGAGGTCGGATTTATGTAAAAGATAGCGAAAACATTCGGTGACTTCCGTTTCTAATTTGTTGAGTTTCTTAAGCGTAAGTCTTTCCTTAAATCGCGCCAGAGTCTGCTTCACTTTTGCCGAAGATTGGATGATATGATTGGCATTTTTGCGGTCTAAATTTTCCTCGCTATAGCGTTGCAAATCCTTTTTGGTCTTGGCGATCGCATCTCCCAATCGCCGACACTGTTGCTCTCCCGCTTCGTATTGACGTTCGGCGCGTTCGAGATCTTTTCTGGCGTTATCGACCGCATCGACTAATTGTTGATAGGCTTCTGGAGAAGCGGCGATCGCGAGTTGGCGTTCTTTCGCCATTCGTTGTTGTTCGAGATCGAGGATTTGTTGTAAGTGGTCTTTGGCGCGATCGCGATGGGTCGGTAATTGATAATCGAGCAAGCTACGCAATTGCTCCACGGTCTTTTCATCTGCACCCAACCACACCTCGGATTCTGAATTGACTTGTTCGTCTAGACTTTGATTGTCTTTGTCTAAAAAGGTTTGAATTGCTTTCAAGTTCGCGTCCGATAAATCCAAGGTTTCGAGATAGTCGAGCAAGCGGCGATCGCGTTCTTGTAAAACCTCTTTCGTCAGTTCGACTTGCTGCAAGTGCAATTCGGTTTCGCCTTGAGTTTTTGCACCTTTGAGTAACGGTTCGATTAAGCCAACCGCGAGAGAAGTTGCAGCCAGTTCCCGCAGGCGATCGCGTTGACCATTAATACTTTCTTGGAGAGTTTCTATTTCCGATCGCAGGCGATCGCTCTCTCCTGCAATTTCGCCACCCTCGGTCACGAGTTTATCTCTGGCGTGTTTGTGTTTTGCTCTAGTTTGTTCTAACTGAGCTTGAAACTCGATCAATTGGTCTTTTGCAGTTTCGTAATCCTCAGTTTGTTGCTTCAGCTTTTGCTCGATATCTTCTAAATTTTCCAGTTGCGATTTGCTAGCGAGATCTTTACGAGTGCGGTTGACCAGGATATCGAGATCCACCGCAAGGCGATCGGCGAGTTCGAGTCCGAGCAACGATTGAATCGCATCGAATACAATTGGCGGTGGCGTCTCTTGTTCGGCGAGTTCTTTAACTTGTTCGCCATCGAATAAAAATAGATTGGAAATTCCCAAGGGGAGTAATGTTTCGATATACTCGTCCCACGTTTCGGTCAATCCTTCGTCTTTCCAATCTTCTTCTAAAATCCCCAGTTGGTCTTTCCCATCTTTCAGGTTTTTCGTCCAGGTTCGCACGATCCGATATTCCCGCAGGCGATCGTCCATGACGTGTTCGACAACCAGTTCGACCCGCGTATCTTCGGTGGGAGGAGTACGGCTATTGACGCATTGGGTCAGAAAGTCTGGATAGCTTAAATTCCCTCGCGTCGAACATTGCGCGCGTTGTCCGTATAAAGCGAGACGAATGGCGTCCATTAGGGTAGTTTTACCTCCCCCGTTCATCCCGCCAAATAAGATAATCGGTCGGTCGATCTCGTCTCCACTCGGACGCAAATCGATGACTTGCTGTCCGAGATAGGGACCAAAGTTTTTGAGGACGAGTTCGGTAAATCGCACGATCGCAGTTTGAGGTTAAGGTGCTAGAAAAATTGTACAATAAGTTTGGTATAATTTGAGATAGATTTGCAGAAATCTTGAACTAAAAACGGGCGATCGTACGATAGTTGGGTTAGTCTGCGACGTCGGTATTTCCGTTACCTTTAAATTTCATATCTGCCCAACTTAATTGTTTGATAGCTGCAACGTCACCACGATCCACGGCATCTTTGAGATCGCGTTTGTTGTAGGCATTTTGAATAGCTTCTTCTTTGGAACGAGAACTGGTTTCAAAGCATTTTGTCAAAGCTTCGTAGATTCCAACTCGACGACCCTTAGTATGGTATTGGCGTTCGGTATCGAGTAGTTTCGCCATCAGTTCCAGGTGCATGGCGTCACCTTCGGTGACTTCTTCTAAAATTTGCCATTCGTCAGCCCCCAGAAGGCTAGTCCCCGCACCGGGACGCGGATCGACAAATTTTTCGCCAGTCACTTCTTCATAGAT
>CAYQUF010000201.1:0-8222 GCA_964420595.1 uncultured bacterium | reverse complement strand
TAAGAATCCCGATCGCCAGAGAAATCAATCAATCGTTTTGAGGGGGAGGGTTAACGTCGATCTGGTTTCGGGTCGGTCCGATCCAAATACTTTCTAATCGTTGAAACCAACGCGATCGCACCACGAGGATCGCCAATATCAGCGGTAACGCCAACAATAACCCGAGTTGGCGCAGCATCCAAGCACTATCGGTCAGCGCGATCGCCAAGTGTCCGTCCGACAACCGCCGAGCGATGACCGTGCCTAAAATCACGAGTAAGCACGAAATGAGAGCGATCGCGCGCTTCGATATCCGACCCACCCCAGATAGCCGAAACGGACGGCGCAACCACGCTATCCCCGCCGCAATTGCTCGTTCGACACTATTGAGGACGATGGACGGGAAAAAGATTTCTAACGCCACCAGGGATGCGAAAACCCAACTCACCTGCAACTGAAATGTAAACAATGGAAAGAGAAACTGTTGCAAAACTTGCGTATAGTTGTAAATGGTGAAAATCGACCATTGTACGAAAAATTGGGGAAGGCGAAACCACGCCATTGGCGTATGGAATAGCTCGATCGCCCCGTAAGCGATCGTCGGAAGAAAAAACGCGAGCAAAATCAGCAATCCATACAAGACAATTGCCCGCACGATCGGCAAAAATCGGCGCGGCTGACTCAAAACATAGTTACTGCCCAACTGCAAAAACAGACATAACAGTAAATTATTTCTCGCTCCCCTCGTCGGCGCGCCGCCACTCGCCGCCAATCCCCAAATCAGCAAGACCAAAAACCCCATTAACACCGTCACGATCCGCCGGTAAAATTGACGAAGTTGCGGCAACGTCACGGGTTTTGCCGTGCGCACGAAAATCCAAATTCCCGTTAACACCGCACCGTTAAACGTACAGAACAATCCGACGATGTATCCGGGAACCATTAACGAGCGATCGCGGCTGGAAACCCCAAGCGATTGCTGCGTCCAGCGCACCACCGATCGCATTAAAATCGGGTCGTAAGGGGCAATAATGTGGTCGGAGGTGGGAGAAACCACCAATTGGCGCGCGGTTCCGTTGGCAAAGTCGCCGCAAATTTCCCCATCGGCGCAATCGGACGACGTGGCGAGTTGTAAGGTTTGGCGCAATTGCGAAGGCGGGTTGATTTGCTCGTACGCGCCGACCCCGAGCAACAGATTCGCTGGCGCCGTTAAGGTGGCATCGCCACTGGCACTCAACACCACCGTGGCGCGCAATCGGGGATCGCTGCGTCCGACTTGCAATGCACTCAAGCCACCGAGAGAATGTCCGCCAATTGCCAAGCGATCGCCATCGAACAAATCGGGACGCGATCGCGCGAATTCGAGGACGGTTCTAGCATCGGCGTTGGTACTCGCTTGCAAGCCTTCGACAGACTTGTCCGAAACCGGTAAGCCGTAGGATTCGCCGTAACCGCCAAAATCAAACGCGATCGCCGCAATTCCCACCCGCGCCAATTCCAGCGCCAAAGGAGCCATCGTTCCCTTGTGGTTATTGACGCCGTGACAGAGAATCATGGCAGGATAGGGAGGATCGGCAAATCGCGGCGCGTAAATGCGAGCGACGATCGCGCGATCGCCATCGACAGGAATGCGAACACTGTCGGATTTGACGGTGTCGGTCAGGGTGAGAGCGATGGATAACACCAGTCCCACCAGCAACAGCAGCACTCCAGGGAACCACGTCCAATCCCGGCGTTCGTGTTTCATGAGGGCGATCGCGCTTGAGGGTCTAGACACAATTTAAACAGCCCTCGCGGAAAACATCGAGACGCGAGTAACATTCAATCGTGACAGCCGAATCTGACGAAGCAACCTGCGCGATCGCCCTAGGGAGTAACTTAGGCGAATCGCAAACCATTCTCGAATCGGCACTGCACCAACTCGATCGCGCCGAGGGGATCGAACTCATTCGGCGTTCCAGTTGGTATCGCACCGCACCCGTAGGACCGCCGCAACCCGACTACCTCAACGGTTGTGCCACCCTCCGCACCCGCCAACCCCCCGAACGGCTGTTGCAAACCCTGTTAGACATCGAACGCCAATTCGGTCGCGTCCGCCGGGAACGCTGGGGAGCGAGAACCCTAGACCTAGATTTGTTATTGTACGATGACGTCATTTTAGATACGCCATTCCTGCAACTTCCCCATCCGCGCATGACCGAACGCGCCTTCGTTCTCGTTCCCCTGGTCGAGATTGCCCCCGATTGGCGCGAACCGAAATCGAAAAAGGCGATCGCAGACCTCGTCGGGGTTGTAAACTGTTCGGGTATCGAGAAACTAGAACCATCGTGAGCCTCAACGAACCCCCTCAACTCCTGAAACAGCGCCTGTTCTTCCAAGGACGCAAATTTAACTTCGAAGTCACGCACCTGCGCCTTCCCAACGGTGCAGAAGGCGATTGGGAATGCATCCGCCATCCCGGTGGCGCGTTAGTGATTCCCGTTACCTCCGAGGGCAAATTAGTCGTGGTGCGCCAATATCGATTTGCCGTTCGGGGGCGCATTTTGGAGTTTCCGGCGGGAACGGTCGAACACAATGAAGATCCGGCGGAGACGGTGAAGCGAGAGATTCAAGAAGAAACCGGATATAGTGCCAGTCAGTGGCATTATCTCGGACAATTTATCCTCGCGCCGGGATATTCTGACGAAATTATTTATGCCTACATTGCCGAAGGTTTGGAGAAGTTAGAAACGCCGCCCGCCCAAGAAGCAGACGAAGATATTGAGTTAAGGTTCATGACGCCCGAAGAAGTGGAGGAGGCGATTTTATCGGGTCAGCCGTTTGATTCGAAGTCGATTTCGAGCTTCTTTTTGTATAAAAACTTTCAGAGTCAGCGGACTTAATCGGCGGTTCGCCTGTTGCGATCGTTGTGCTGCTCTATCTGCGTCACATCGGCTTTTCCGGTGTCGTTCAGAGATAGGATAAGTGGCATTGTTTTACTTGTTTCGATCTAAATATCCTTTTACTCCAAACCCGCTTCCAAAGCTCCCTCCAAAGAGAACTAGCACTTTTAAAATTTCTTGATAGACCCCAATATCCTTATTTACCAAAAAATCTTTTCGAGTGTTTCCTGGACTCATGAGGTACATTCTTCCTGTTGCCTGTTGCCTTTCTCCAGCGATCGCTCGTCAACCAAGGGAATTGACGAAAATCGCCAATCCCCAAAGCAATCGAACTACAGACTCGACATCACTTCGCGCGCCGCTTCCAGCGTGCGATCGATATCTTGCTCCGTATGCGCCAGCGACGTAAATCCCGCCTCAAACTGCGACGGAGCCAAATAAACCCCGCGCTCTAACATACCGCGATGGTACTTGGCGAACTTATTGCGATCCGACTTCGCCGCATCGTCGTAATTGTGAACCGGTCCTTCGGTAAAGAACAGACCGAACATGGCGCTAATATGACCGCCACAAGCCGCATGACCCGTTTCCTTGGCAATATCGAGCAATCCTTCGATCAGCTTCTTCGTCGTATTGTGCAATTGCTCGTAAGTGCCCGGTCTTTGCAGCAATTCCAGCGTCTTAATGCCCGCCGTCATCGCCAGGGGATTGCCCGAGAGGGTTCCCGCCTGATACATCGGACCCGCCGGTGCCACCATCGACATGATATCGCGCCGTCCGCCATACGCGCCCACGGGGAGACCGCCGCCAATCACTTTCCCCAAGGTGGTCAAGTCGGGAGTGACGCCAAACTTCTCTTGCGCGCCGCCATAGGAGACCCGGAACCCGGTCATCACCTCGTCGAAGACCAGCAACGCCCCATTATCTTGGGTAATCTCGCGCAAGCCTTCTAAGAATCCCGCATCCGGTTGCACGAATCCAGAGTTCCCGACCACGGGTTCGAGAATCACCCCGGCAATTTGGTCGGCATTGTCGGCAAATAGGGCTTTCACCGCCTCTAAATCGTTGTAGGGTGCCGTCAGGGTATTCGCCGTCGTGGTCTTCGGAACCCCCGGAGAATCCGGCAATCCCAGGGTAGCGACTCCCGATCCGGCTTTGACCAAGAACATATCGCCGTGACCGTGATAGCATCCCTCGAATTTGACAATCTTATCGCGACCCGTAAACGCCCGCATCAGGCGCAGCACCGACATACACGCCTCGGTTCCGGAGTTGACGAAGCGAACCAACTCGATACTCGGGACCGCGTCAATCACCATCTCCGCCAAGATATTTTCCTGCACGCAAGGCGCGCCGAAGCTGGTTCCCTTGTCCACCGCCGCTTTGAGGGCGTTGGTAACCTCGGGATGAGCGTGACCGCAAATAGCCGGTCCCCAAGTGCCGACGTAATCGATATATTGGTTATCATCGACATCCCAAACGTATGCGCCATTGACGCGATCGAATACGATGGGTTGACCGCCGACGGATTTAAACGCCCGCACGGGGGAGCTGACGCCGCCCGGCATGAGTTTTTGGGCAGCGGTAAAAATTTCCTCTGATTTGGTGGTCTTCAGGCTGGTAGAAACCAAAATCTTCTCCTTGTGGAAGTCTGCTACGAATCGGTAGGGGGGTTAATCGATCGAAAGAATCGGGTTTGTGTGGCTAGGGAATCTATCTTAGTCGAAATGGCGGTGCAAACCAACGGGCGATTCCGTCTGATTTCCACGTTGAATGATATTGTAGACGGGTTAGACTATCCGATTCGCGCGCGCTATGTCCGAGTCTACCGCTATTCCCGTCGATCGCATTCGTTACAACGAGCAAGGTCTCGTTCCCGCCATCGTCCAAGATTATCTGGACGGGACGGTGTTGATGATGGCGTGGATGAACCGCCAGTCGCTGCAAAAAACTCTGGAAACGGGTCAAACTTGGTTCTGGAGTCGATCGCGTCAAGAATTATGGCACAAAGGGGCAACCTCGGGACACTTGCAAAACGTGCGATCGCTCCGTTATGACTGCGATCGCGATACGTTATTGGTAGTGGTCGAGCAAGTGGGCGATATTGCCTGTCACAAAGGGGAGCGCAGTTGTTTCCACCAGGTAGACAGTCGCATTGAAGCGCCCCCTGCCGATACTTTATCGGATTTGTTTGCCACAATTTGCGATCGCCGCGACCATCCCACTGAAAGTTCTTATACCTGCAAGCTACTCGCCGGGGGCGATAACAAGATTCTCAAGAAAATTGGCGAGGAAGCGGCGGAAGTGGTGATGGCGTGTAAAGATGACGACAAAGAGGCGATCGCTTCTGAGGTCGCCGACTTGTTCTATCACACCCTCGTCGCATTGGCGCATCACGGGGTCAGCGTGCGAGACGTATATCGCAAATTGGACGAACGGCGGCGTTAGGGAACTGGGCGTTAGCCTAAAATAGAAAGCAAGATATCGCTTGCCAGTCACCAGTCAATTCCCCCTGTTGCCCGTTGCCCGTTGCCCGTTGCCTTCTCCCCCTATTGCCATGACCGTTTCCCCAACGTCCGCGTCTGAGGCAAACGTTTTCTATCCCAGTTCTGACGGCGAACCCGTGGCAGAAACGTATACCCATCTCTATGTCATCCTGACGGTTTTGGAAGTCCTCAAACAATACCTCGGAGGTCGCCAAGCCACTGTCTTAGCCAATCAGTTCTTGTACTATGCCCGTGGCTTTCCTAAATTGCGCGTCGCTCCGGACGTGATGGTGATTTTCGACGTACCGCCAGGCGGTCGCGACCATTATAAAATTTGGCAGGAGGGAGCCGTTCCCGCTGTCATTTTCGAGATTACTTCCCCCAGCACTCGCGCCGAAGATCGCACGTTCAAGAAAACGCTGTACGAGCAGTTAGAAGTGCAAGAGTACTGGCTATTCGACCCTCGCGGCGAGTGGATTGAGGACAAGTTACTCGGCTACCGCTTGCACAACGGCAGTTACGAGCCGATTGCGGACGGTCGCAGCGAACCCCTGCAATTGCGTTTGGCGGTGGAGGGGGAACTGATTGGCTTTTATCGGGAGGATACGGGCGAAAAGTTACTCATTCCCGAAGAACTCGCCCAGGCGTTACGCCGCGAAACTCAAGCCAGACAGGATGCTGAGGCTCGTGCGGAACAAGAGCGCCAACGTGCCGCCGAATTGCAGGCTGTGCTGGATCGCTATCGGGAACGGTTTGGCGATTTGCCCGATTAGGCAGGGGTTTGGTCTTCAAACCCTTTCCTATTATCGGGCGGTTCGATTATTCAACGGGGGTAAACGCTAAAGCGTTTACTACGAACGGGATACGAACGGTTAGATGAGCGATTTTAAGTTCGTGGCTTGCTCTCGCAATTGCTGGACGCGCGATTTGGACTGACTGATTCCAGTGGCGGTTTGGGCGGCACCCTGGTTGATGACGCTCATGGCACTGGCAATCCGCTGAATGGCTTCGGCTTGTTGGTTGGCGTTGGTTGAAATGTCTTGGTTGTTGGCAAACACGTTGTTTGCCGCATCGCGGACGCCGTTAAAGGTTTGAGCGGTCTCTTGCGCCACGCTTAACCCCGTTTCTAGGGTTTGGAAACCTTCTTCGGTGGCTTGAACGGTTGCTGCGATGACGCTTTGCAATTCGGGAGCAATGGCTCCGATTTGTTCGGCCGCCGAACGACTGCGGTCTGCCAGTTTGCGAATTTCGGCGGCGACGACGCCAAATCCCCGTCCGTGTTCTCCCGCGCGCACGGCTTCGACGGCGGCGTTGAGGGCGAGCATATTGGTCTGGTTTGCCAGGTCGCCGACTAGGTGCGCCAAGGTGGAAATATTGCCGATTTGCGAGGTCTGCTCGCCTAACCGCCGACTCTGCTGGGCGATGACTTCGACTTTGCCTTGCAGGTCGGATAATCCCTGAAGGGTTTGCTCGATCAGGTGGGTGCCTTCGGAGGCGAGTTCTAATCCCTGACGGGCGTTGGCGGCGACAGTTTCGGCTTGTTCGGCGGTGCGGTTAGCGGCGTTCCCGACGGATTCGAGGTCGCTGGCGGTGCGATTCACCTCGGAAGACTGTTGGGAGGCGATTTGTTCTTGCTGTTCGAGGGTGGATAGGACTTCGAGCGAGAAGTCGGAAATTTCGCTGACGAGTTGGCGAATCAGGTTGACTAAGCGGCGCACCCAAGCGGTTCCGAATCCCAGGGCGATCGCTAAGGTGATAAAAATGACTAAGCCCGCGATCGTGCTGAATCGATAAATGGGGGCAAAAATTTCACTTTTGGGGGCTTGGTAAATGACAGCGAGCGATCGCTCGCCCTCGGGACCTAATTGGACGCTATCGTAGCTGATAATATACTGGCTACCGTCAGTAATACTGCCGTTCGCACTGGTTAAAATGCGATTGGCGATCTCAGATGGATAATCCTCACTGAGTCGCTCGTTGGTATCGAATTCGAATCCCCATTCTTTGTCGGGATTGGGATGAGAAATGTAGTAGCCATCTTCGTTAATAATAAAAACTTCCGAGCGATCGGTATTTTGATTCGATGCGACTTTTTCGAGAAACGGACTGGCAAATACATTGGCAATGACGATGCCTCGCCTGCGTCCCGCTTCATCGAAAACGGGGGTTCCATAGCGAACGACGGGCTTAAACGGGCGTTCGATTTCTCCCTGTTCTCGGTTTAAATTCACTGGCGAAATGTAGACTTCACCGGGTTCTCGCTGCATGGTTTGGAGAAAGTAGTCGCGATCGCCTTTATTTTGCAGTTGCGATTCTGGGATCGCTGCAACAGTCGTCCCATCGGAATCGACGCGAACCATTTCGTTGCCATTTTCGTCGAGATAGCGCAGTTGCATATAACGGCTTTTCGCCTGCATCATTGCCACAAAAATTTGCTGCAATCGATTCACCCATACCCGATACGATGAATTTCCATCTTCGTCTTCTTGCTGGTTTTGTCGGGCGCGAATGATACCTTGAATGGGTGGAACTTTGTTTAAGAATTCCACATCTTGATTGGCACCGTCGAGAAATATGGCGATCGCTTCGGTACTTTCTAAGACGTGATTTTCTAACTGACTTAACGACAAACTTGACAGAGTTCGAGAATATTCAGCAATGCCATAGCCGCCCACGAGCGAAACGGGAATAATTGTAACCAGTGCCAATAAAATCAACAATTGATTTTGCGTCTTATTTAAAAAATTGAATTCCATAAATAATACAAGCGAGTTAAGGTTAGGGTTGTTTCTACGATCGCCCCATCGTATATCGAGCTTAACCGATTAGAAGGTCGAGAGTGAACTACCGCTATTGAATCAAAGATTACAATAGC
>CAYQUF010000200.1:0-8253 GCA_964420595.1 uncultured bacterium | reverse complement strand
AAACCGGCATCAACCTCGCCAGCCAACCCGTCCCTCCCGTGAATGCCGACTCCCCTGTACTAATTATCGAAGATCCCGCATCCGACAACGCTGGAGGGCGACCCCTGCAATTTGTCCAACTCGAATCCGCCGCTATCCTTCATCGATTCGCGCACCACACTCGCCTCTCCACCACCAACGCCACCAAAACCGCCACCGAAAACGCCTTAACCACCCCCCATCACCTCCTCCACTTCGCCGGACACGGGGAATACAACTTCAACCAACCCCTGCAATCGTGCCTCTATCTCACCGGACGCGAACAATTCACCCTCGCCGACATTCTCAAACACTCCTTCGACAGCTACACACTAATCGACCTGGCGGCTTGCGAAACCGCCATCGCTGGCGACCAATCCATCACCGCCGAATACGTCGGACTCACCAGTGGCTTCCTCAGTCGCAACGCCGCACGAGTCCTCTCAACATTGTGGGTAGTTGAATCCGCCGCCACTGCCTTCTTCTGCCTCTATTTTTACCGCCAACTCGCCAAAGGCAAATCCCCAACCACCGCCATTCAAACCAGCCGCAATTGGATACGCCAACTGAGCGTCGCAAAACTGTCTCGCCTGTATCGCTACTTCCGCCATCGGCTTCCCAACGACGCCGAAAACGGCAGATGGCGCGCCTTTGCCCGCACCGAAATTCGCCGACTCGCTAAAATGGAACCAAATTGCCAACTCTACGCCCATCCGTATTATTGGGCGGCATTTGTTTTAACTGGAAATCCCGATTCGCCATGACCGAGATGCCACTGCTCGACGAGCTGACCGTATACGCCTTTTTCTGCGCCTTGGAAGAGATGCCCCACGCCCTTCCCAAAGAAGTCCAAACCAAACTCAACTGCCTTCACCTTCCCCAAGACACCCATCAGCTTGACGAACTCGCCGAATCCTGTTCAGAATTAGACGAGCGGTATCAGAAGGTTCGCGAAACCTGGCAAACTGCCGATGCCCAGCGAACTAAGGGACCGCTCTCCAACCCCAACTACTCCAAAGAATACCAAACCAAGGAGAATGAAAATATCTCCAAACTCACCCAATCCAATTCCGAATCCAAACCCGCCAATCCGATAGAGGCGGCGAACCAAATCGGTCAGGCTACGGATTCGGTAGAAGCGGCGAAAGCCTTGGGATGGCGCAGGTACTGTCAATGCTAGAGCAATTCTGAGAGCTGTCGTGTCCCTCGGTTGGAAGAAGGTAACAGGCAACAGCTTATCTGGGAAGTTACGCAATCAGCTTTGGAAAGGCTCTAGCAAAGGTTTCTCGCCCCTTCGGACGCAATGGACGCTAACCCGTGAACCAGTCTCCCCAGATTATCTATCCGAACATCGATTTATTTCTCTACGACCTGCGCGAGGGATTGGGACAGGCTCCCACAGCCATCGAAGAGGCGCGAAAGCAATTTTGGAAGCGAGTTTATCCCGACTTAGACGATACAGAATTCAATCAAAAACTCCAGCCTCTCTCCCGCAAAGAGCAGTCGGAATCCGAAATTATCGAACTGTTGAAACCCACCGAACACGAATCGTTTAGTCCGACGATAGAAGGCTATTGCGAAGCGTGGCAGTTGGGCGATACCTATGCGCTGCACGTAGACTGTTCGCCTAAAGATATTACCATACCCTCTTCCGTTGAAATCTATCGCGACCTCAAAGCCGCCATTGAATCTCGCATGGGTGGGTTGCAATCCAAGATTCACCTCGAAACCCAACAGGGGAGCGTGGGTCAGTCGTGTTTGATGTGGGGAAAAATGACTGAGTGCAACCCCGACCCCCCACGGATTCAAGAAATTGCCCAAGCCTGTTACCAACAGTTCGCACCGGACGCGAATTCGACGAATCTTGTTCGAGACGCGGGTCAGTTAGGGGGTGGGTTTCTCTTTGAAGCCTGGTCGCCACCGAAAAATTGGGCAAATCCGGAGGATTTCAAACGCACCCATCACGTTTTAATTTTCTTGTTTCCCGAGGAAATGTCGATTCAATCTATCGACAGTAAAATTGCCGGTTTGTATTTTCCATTAATCCGATTGTTGCTCTATCGCAGTAAGATTCTGTGGTCGTACCATCAAAGTCGCCAACCAGAATCGAAGTTGAAGTCGGATTATGTGGAAATCGAGGATTTAATTCAGAAAGTCAGTCACTTGTCTCAGCCGGTATCGAAGAATCAGAAGGAAGCGGAGAAAATCTATCCCGGTGAAGGGGAACTGAAGGCGTTGCAGAGGAATTTAAGGAAAACGCTGAATGTTCTCTCGAAGTACGCACCTAGTTTAAACGACCTGGAGATTCAAATTCGCACGATAAAGGTAAATTTAGACAATTACAAGTCTCGCGTGGGTTTTATCCAATCGTTGGATGAGGAGTGCGATTTGCAATATTTTCGCGAGTTTGCCGATTTTACGCGATACAAATATTTGAATCAAGCGGAAAACGATTTGGACAATCTCAGACCGGGGTTGACGCTGTTGGAGAATTTAATTCGGGCGATTGAGGGGACGATTGATATTTACCAAACGGCGAGCGATCGCCAGTTAAATTATACCATAGGAATTGCCAGTTTTGGGGTGGCAACCAGTGCGGTGGTGGCGACGGTGCGGGTATCTCAGCCTCCGGGGGATGTCGAGCGGAATGAATTTCACGTGGCGACGGTTTTTGAAAGTTTATTTTGGGGATGTATTGTCAGTTTAGCGGTTTGGGGAATTTTGCAATTGTGGCGTAAGTCTTGATAAGTGGAATGGTTGGGCGATCGCGTTTGTGTTAGGATGGGATATTTCTATCGTTGATTGAAGGCGGGTTTGGAGACCAAACCCCTACGAATTTGAAATTCTCGATCGCGTGGAAATCGATCGCCTGAAATCAATTCAAATTATCGCTCACAACGTCTCTGTGTTCTCTGTGTCTGGTGTGGTTTGAAATTTAAGGGGGTGCGTGACGGCAAAATCGATCGCCACCGCAACGCACCTTACCGGGTAAACGCTAAAGCGTTTACTACAAACCTAGAAGAACCAACCGTAGGAATGCAGTCCTTTCCCCAATAAATTCACGCCTAAATAGCAAATCCAAACTACCACAAATCCAGTCGAGGCGAGGATTGCCGGACGGCGACCCTGCCAACCCCGCGTGATGCGAGCGTGGAGGTAGGCGGCGAATACCAACCAGGTGATTAATGCCCAGGTTTCTTTCGGATCCCAACTCCAATAGGTTCCCCAAGCTTCGTTCGCCCAAACTGCTCCGGCGATAATACCAATGGTCAGCAGCGGGAATCCCAGACCGATAATCCGATAGCTGATGTTATCGAGGGTATCGGCGAGACTGAGGCGTTGGGGGGAGAGGGGTTCGGCTTTGGGAGCTTCGGTTTTGGGTTGGGTCTCGACGCGATCGAGTACCGCCGTTCCTCCGGTTCCGTTGCTCTCAGAGATGGGGGGAGCGGGGTCGAGATTGACCGGTTCGGCGACCGGTTCGCCGTCTCGCTTCAGCCGATAGCCGTTGGTGCGGAAACCTCCCGTTCCCACGGAACTGCCGCGCAACTCGACTTTTTGACCCCGCGTCACCGCTAAAAAGGCGATCGCCAATAGCGACCCGACCATCAGCGTGGCGTAACTGAGCATCATGACGCTGACGTGCATCATCAGCCAGTTAGATTTGAGAGCGGGAACCAAGGGAGCCGATTGCTGCATATCGCCGGGAAGGGAAAGGGCGGCAAATGCGGTAATGCCCATCGCTACCGGAGCGGTGACCGTTCCCACCAACCGACTGCGGCTCATGTTTTCGGCAATCAGGTGAACGGTGGTAATTCCCCAAGTCAGGAAAAACAGCGATTCGTAAAGATTGCTAATGGGAAAATAGCCTGCTTCCAACCATCTGGCTCCCAAGAGAGCGGCGATACAGAGATTGGCGATCGCCATTCCGGTGGTTCCCAACACGGGCAAGTAAGGAATATTGCGAAATACCGCACCCACCCAATACACCAACATGGTGATGAATAGGACGGCAAATGAAAGATTGTCTAACCCATTCTGGAGCGATACCAGATCCATTTAGTGTTCTCCTCAATTCGATTGCAGATTGTCGATGTTACCGGGGAGCTGACTGGCTAGGACAGCTTGCGGACTCGCGTGCGTGAGGCGATCGACATTCCGGCGAACGAAAGACGCGCGTGGGGGCGTCTCTCCTGTGTCGATCCTATCGGGTCTTGTCCCCCAACGGACGGTAAATTCAGCTTATTCTGTTCCATTGTCGGGGTAAACCAGGATTTTATAAGTTTCGGGAGTGGGATCGATCGCCCGTTCCACCGCAGCGGCGAGGTCTCTTAATGCCACGCGATCGCTAATCAGTGCGTCTACGTCAATGCGTTGGTTAAATACAATATCCGCCGCCAGCGACTGCAAGCGATAGGACGAACTGTAACTCCCCATCAGATCGATTTCCCGACGGTAAAGAATGTTGGGATCGATCGCAATGGTCACTTCATCGGGGAATTCGGCAAAGAACAGGATTTTGCCCCCCTTGCGGGTTGCATCGAGTGCCTGGAAAAATGCCTTCTCGCTGGGGACGGCGAGCAAGCTGGTATCGACCCCCAAACCGCCGGTCATCAGTTGGATTTTCGTGTGCAAGTCCGGATCGCGCGCGTCCAAGGCGTCATCGGCTCCTACCTGTTTGGCTTTCTCGATGCGCGAAGGAATCAAATCCGTGGCGATCGCCCGAGCGCCAAAGTATTTCACCAACATGATAAACATTAACCCGATCGGTCCGGCGCCGGTAATTAAAACCGTCTGTCCGGGTTCGACCCGTGCCTTTTTCACTGCTTTCAAGCAGCAATTGGTCGGTTCGACAAAGCTGGCTTGCTCGAAACTCACATTCGCCGGAATCGGAATCAAGCCGCCGTTGCGGACGATATGACCCGGAACTTTGACGTACTCGGCAAATCCGCCGCCACTGGGGGTAAATCCCGCCGTGGTGGTAACATTCTTGTACGTCTGGCACATGGAGAAGTTATCGTTAAGGCAGTAGGCACAGCGCATACAGGGGATGTGGTGCATCACGACCACTCGCTGTCCCGCTTGCCACGGACTGACTTCGTCTCCCACCGCCGCGATCGTGCCTGCGGTCTCGTGTCCGAAAATTCGGGGCGGATTGTAGAGGGGATAGCGAATTTTCTTGATATCCGACTGACACAATCCCACGACATGCACCCGAACCAGCACCTCATCCGGAGCCAGGTCCGGCATGGGAACGTCTTCGTAGTGTAATTGGTTGACCCCGCGAAAGACTTGTGCCTTCATCTGCACCTCGTTGGTAAGGACGGATAGTTTAACCCTAACAGGATAGGGGGATGGGGGGATAGGGAGATGGGGAGAAACGAATGCGGTTTGGAAACTAAGACATTCCTTGCGAATGGTTACAATTAAAACTATCGTCCCTGATTCCGAGTTGTACCATGCCCAGTTATCCCGGAATTTCCAGCGAAGCCTTCCGTCACCCGCTCGATCGCGAGGCGGAGGAAACCTTACGCAGCTTCCCCGGCTTCGATATGCTCGCGCGCAAGTTTGTCGAGTTTGTCTACGAACGCCCCCAATACGTCTATCACATGGGCAATAGCATTCAAGTCGGACCGCGCCAGTATTCGACCATTTATCACTTGTTTCGAGAGTGCGTTCGCGATTTAGATATCTCCCCCGAGCCGACGCTGTTTATTTCCCAAAATGCCCAAAGCAATGCTTATTCCCTCGGACAAGAACAGCCTTCGATTATCCTCAATTCCGGATTATTGGATTTGATGGGTGAGGATGAAATTCGCGCGGTTATCGCTCACGAACTCGGTCACGTTAAATGCGGGCATACGTTTTTAATTCAAATGGCGGTGTGGGCGATTACGACAGCGACGTTTATCGGCGAAATGACGTTTGGTTTGGGCAATTTAGTGGGAACGGGGTTGATTTATGCGTTTTACGAATGGCGTCGCAAGGCGGAACTGTCTGCCGATCGCGCGGCGTTGCTAGCCAGCGACGATCTCAATACCGTCATGCATACGATGATGAAAATGTCGGGTGGAAGCCATCGGTTTTCCCACGAATGCAGTTTGGACGAGTTTATTCGCCAATCGGAAAAGTATCGAAATCTCGATCGCGATAGTTTGAATCAAGTTTATAAATTCCTGCTCTACAACGGCGCGCAAGGGGCAATTCTCAGCCATCCGTTTGCCGTGGAACGGTTGTGCTACATTCGCGATTGGTCGAATTCGGACGAATACCGTCAAATTCGCGCCGGAAATTACAAACGTGTGGGAAGGGAAGGATCGGTGGACGTGACGCCAGAATCATCGGGCGATCGCGCCGAGTCTCTGCGTCGTCAGGTGGAGGAATTGCAGCAGGAAATCGAACGCTTGAAAACCAAGCGAGCGGGCAAATAAAATGTCAATCGACAGATTGTATGGAGAATAGGGGACTCGAACCCCTGACCTCTGCGGTGCGATCGCAGCGCTCTACCAGCTGAGCTAATTCCCCGTTTCGGACATTTTGTATTGTAACACCTTCTGCGGGCGCGATCGCTAGTTCGGAAAACCCTAAATATCGGTGGGAATTGCATAGGGGACGCGACCGAAGACAGCGCGAATGCGATCGAGTTCCACTTCCGACAGGTAATCCACCGTCCAGTTCGCCAACCGCTGCAACATGTGGAACGGATAGGTCGTCGCTAACCCCACCACCTGCATTCCAGCACGTTTTGCTGCTTCAATCCCCGCAAACGTATCCTCGATCGCCAAACAGTCAGACGCTCGCACGTTCAGTTCCGGATACTGCTGCTTCAACCGCTCCACCGCCAGTAAATAGCCATCCGGTTCGGGTTTGCTAACTGTAATGTCGTCTCCAGCCACGATAATTGGGAAATATTGGGCTAAATTGGCGCGATCGAGCACTAATTCCACTTCCGAGCGCAATGCACCGCTGACCAACCCAATCTTGATATCGGCGACGCGCAACCGGAAAATCAACTCCTCCGCACCCGCATAAATCGGCAGTTTCGGCAGTTCGTTGAGGCGATCGAGATACCGCTTCGCCTTGCGAGCGACCAATTCATCTAAATATTGCGGATTGACAAATCGCCCCCGATGGGTTAATAAATCCTTTAAACAAGCGCGATCGCCCCGACCGAGGCAAAATTGGAAAAATTCGCCCGGTTTGGGTCGCAGGTTTTCTTCGAGTAGGATTTCGTCGATCAGTTGTTTGTGAATCGGTTCGTCGTTAATAATGACGCCGTTGAAATCGAATAGAACCGCTTTGAGACTCATGTCATGCCCAAGAACCGAATGCTGGCGCTGGAATTCCCTCTATATCGGGCGTTTCAAAGGATTCGGCAGCCGATCGCGGCGTCTCGGAGACTTCCACGGGTTTGACCCCTCGGGTGGCTTGATGCACCCACCAAATCTCCTCCGTTCGCACCGCCTCGAAACCGGCCGATCCCATACTCGCTTCGACGCTTCCTTCAGCATACGACCGAATATAGGGTTCTTCAAAAATCTCCATCAACCACTCGGTCTGACGCAGGGTTTTCTGGTTTCCATCCAGCACCAGCACTTCTCCCCCCGCTCGCAGCAGACGGAAGCACTCGCGCAAAATGGCTTTGGAAATTGGCGGTGGCGTTTCGTGAAACAGCAGCGACGCGGTAACCACATCGAAGGATGCATCGGGAAATGGCGTCGATTCGGCGTTTCCGTGCAACCATTGGAGATTCAACCCTTGTTGCTGCGCCTTCCGCTCTGCCATAAACAGCATATAGGGAGACAGATCCATCCCGATAACTTCGGCGTTGGGGAAGGTTTGTTTCAGCAGCACCGTGGTCGAACCAGTTCCGCAACCGAGGTCTAAAATCCGTCGGGGTTGGCTTCGCAGCAGTTTAATGGCGTCTTCGCGAACCCAAATTTCGTTGGGGGGAAGCACGTATTGAGTGATGGGGTCGTAGGACACCGCTGCACTGGGGTTGAGGTATCCCGATTCGATACCGTGAAAGTTGGATTTGCGGTAGTAGTCGGGATAGGTGAGTTGGGGGTTGCGAAAGCGATCGCCTTCTCGTTCCCAATCGACGCTGTTGCTAAATCGTCGGAGTTCCTCTTCGTCAATCATCGAACGGACGATCGGAGAGAGGAAGCGTTCCCAAATCGTATCTTTCTCTGTCGCCATAGGTCTTTCCCAAGTTGCAGGACGGTCTTTGACCATAGT
>CAYQUF010000199.1:0-8326 GCA_964420595.1 uncultured bacterium | reverse complement strand
GCGATCGCCCCTCAAATCTAAATAAAAAATCGATCGCGTTGCGAGGAAAGTGTTTTCGACCCTACAATTATTCGTGATGCGGGAAATTTCCCCATCCCCCTCCCCTGCCGCCCGCTTTGACCCTTAAAACCCAACTCGCTCAGGGCTGAATTTGGCTGAGGATAATCCGCAGGCGATCGTAATCGTCTTTGAGGAGCATACTCAGCATACGCCCGGTATTGACCAACCACTCGCGATCGCACTTGCGTACCTGATAGACCCCTCGGATCGCTGCCGCAGTCAGCGACTCCACTGGCGCGCCATTCACCGCCAATAGCGTGCGCAGAAAGTCCAACTGCTCGGTAAAATGAGTTACTTCCGCCTCGGTGCAGCGATAGACCGCCTGGTGAATTTGGGGCGGACGGGGCGGAAGATATTGATACACCTTTCCCAACGGACGCGCTGCTCCATTGGTTTTTGACTTGCGCTTTCCCTTCGCATTCGCCGTTTCGGGGGGAGCCTCAAACCCGACAATCGCCGCGCGAAATTCCGTTTGCAACATGGCAAAGATTTGGGGTTGCTGCTCTCGCAACTCTTGCAACGACATTCCTAATGCTCTGGCGCGATGGATCGAGTCAATCGGCGTCGTCGTGGCGTGATAGACCACCGCGTAAATTTGATTGTCCGACTCTTCATCCGTCGCCTTCACCCAACTGCCAAATGGGGGCATTCTGGGAAAGCTCAGGTCGTCGGGATCGAGACATTGAGCTAAGAATTCAGTCGTTGACGTTTCAATCGCCTCCCCCAAGTGGTCGGGATGGCGATCTCCGGCTGAAAATTGAGGTAAAGGAAGACGCATGACAACTCGATGGAATGAGCATCCAACTCGAAACCAGGGCGACCGCAATCGGACGCCCCTCTAACCATAACAATCGATTGGATTCGATCTTACTTTTTGCGTCCGGCTTTGGCATCGACGATTTCCAACGCCGAGAGGGGAAATCGAACCAAATGCGCCCACGGTCCTCCTTCAAACTGCACGGCGGCTTTCCCGTCGCTGACCCGCTGTACGACGCCTTGGTAGCCGAAATAAATCGCTCCGGCATCGATGACTCGAACTGCTGAACCTGGCAAGATCATGGTTTGTAACGATTGAGTTTACATTAACCAAATTATAGAGGAAAGCTGGCAGGGGAAGAGGGATGGGGTACACTTTCCTGTTGCCTGTTCCCCCTTGTCTTCCTCCACTGAAACAACCGCTCTATCACAGGACGCTCCAGGTCAGTCCTCCCGCTAAAGACAAGATTCCCAACCATCCCAGGGTGCGGTGCAGGCGTTGCAGAATGGGTTGGACTTGGTGGGTGACGATCAATTTGTCGCGGGTAAAGATTTCGGGGGTTTTCGACCAGATTTGTCCGTCGTACCATCCCGATTCTTCGTAGGGAACGGCACGTTTGGCAAGGCGATCGCCAATGTATTTCCATCCTAAATACAGCCGCAAGACCACGAGCGCCACGACTAAGACCGCTCCCGCACCGCTACTGAGGAGAAACTGCGCCGGATAGTCGCGCGGGGCAAAACTGGCGGCGGCGACCACTGCCGAAATCGACCAACCCATTGCGCCAACGCTGGCTAGCTTCACCAGATATCCTCGCACTGCTCCGGTCGCCCAGCCAAAAAAACAGGATTCTTTTAAAGCTTGATATTCGTTAATCGGCAACTGTTCGGATGGAACCGGGCAACTCGACACGATGGTTTCCCTCAACTCGCGCTCGGGGGTCATGATTCGGATGGGGTAAACTCGACGGGTTCGGCGTGTCCCCAGAAGGCTTCGAGGTCGTAGTATTCGCGTTCTTGGGGCATTAGCAGGTTGACGAGAACGTCGCCGTAGTCCATCAGCACCCAACTGCTATCGGCTTGTCCTTCCACGCGCACGGGATCGGGAAAGCCGGCTTCGGCAACTTTCTCTTGGATGGCTTTCGAGATAGCGCGCACTTGCACGCGAGAAAATCCCGTAGCGATCGCCAAATAGTCTGCCAAATACGACACCTCGGAGATGCGTAAAAGGACGATATCGGCTCCTTTGCGATCGTCGATCGCCTCGGCAATGGTCAATGCCAGATCCAAACTCGGGTCGCGATCGCCATTGGTCGAGGTGGTTAGGGTGGGGTTGGAAGCAGAATGAATGGGATGAGATTCTGACATTATCGCTCCAGTTGTAACGACTTTCGGTTCGATGGGAAATGGAGCGCGGATCGGTGGCTCGAATTAAATTCACATTGCAATTTTATAAAAATTTGAATTGGCATTTTGCAAATGGTTGGATGATTTGCTGCTGCGTCCAATTCCCAAAACGAACTGATTTTTGAATTCAAATTTTAGCAAAAATCAAGCGGGAATGTCGTCAGTCGAACGCTTCTCCAGGGTATTCGTGCCGTGGCGAGCCAATTGCATCGCCCAGTTGCGCGTCAGGATGGTGCGGGGATGGATGAGCCGCCGCCGTTCGAGTAAGTATTGGATGGAGTAATCGCCCGTGCGCCAGACCGCTTCGTACAAATCGCGATCGCACGCTTGGCGCAAGGCATTCAGTTCGGGAGTATCGCCCCGTCCGGGTTCGAGGGTATCTGCCAGAAACACGACGCAACTGAGCGGACTCATGTCGGGATTGCCGAGGGTATGATTGGCGATCGCCTGTAAAATTTCTTCATCTTCAATGCCGAATTCATCGCGAGCCACCACCGCGCTGGCATCGGCGTGAATTAGGTGAGGATTGGCTTGCAGCACCGGATCGAGTTCCCATCCTTGCGATCGCGCGATCTCCAACAAGTGCGGCGGTTTAAAATATTTTGCCAGATCGTGCAGCAATCCGGCGATCGCGGCTTTCTCGGCATCGAGTCGATGGTGGCGCGCCAATTCCAGACTCAACCGTTCGACGCGCAATATATGTTGAATGCGAGCGGTCGGGACGTGTCGCTCTAACCACTCGATGGCTCGTTTTCGCAACTTCTCGTACGCCCGCGACTGCGTTGGCTCGAATTCTCGCGCGATCGCCTCAGTCATAGTCTTTTGTCAGATTCCCTCAAAACCGTATGAATTGTTTTTCATTGTAGCCCACTTATCCCCTGCCCTCGTTTGGGAGATGCACCCCCTCAATTCAGCTATTGACTTGACTCGGGCGCGACCTCCGCCGTCGGCACGGTTGGAGACACCAGCGATTGAAATAGAGCTTCGTATTGATTGAGTGCGTTGTCGAACGAATAATGCTCGACAGCATACTGGCGACCCTGACGACCCAAGGCGTCTACCTTCTCGGGATTGTAGTAGAGATTCTGAAGCGTGTTTGCCAAGAGCGTCGGCTCTTCAGGCGGAACGACAATACCGCCCTCGCTGTCTTTCACCGCTTTTGCGGCCGTCCCCGATAGCGGCACCGAAGCGACAATTGCCCGTCCGCTTGCCAGCAACACTGGAATTTTCGAGGGCATATTGAACGAGATTACATTGTGTTTCTGCGACACCAATCCCACATTCGCCGCCGAGAGCATATCCGGCAGTTTTTCGCGCGGCTGAAACGGCAGTAGCAATACTTCCTGCTCGACTTCATAGCGCTTGCGCAAGCGTTGCAACTGTTCGAGTGCCCGACCTTCCCCGACAATCACGATCGCGATATCGCGAAAATTCCGATTCTTTAACTCCCTGGCAGCATAGACAGCGGTTTCCAGCCCTTGCGTCAGGGCAATATTGCCCGAATAGAGGGCGACAAATTTCCCTTCGAGTCCGTGTTCGGCGCGAAAGTTGCTCTCGGGTCGGGGGAGCGGTCGGATAAAGTTGACATCGACCCAATTGGGAATTAATTCGAGTTTGTCCTCGGGAACTGCCTTGGCGCGTAAATTCTCGACAAATCCTTCGGCAATGACGCTAATCTTGGTCGAGTGTTCGTAGGCAAAGCGTTCGAGCCGCTCGAAGGTGCGAATCAACGCCCGATTGCGCAATAACTCCGTCTGAACGGCTGCATCGGGCAGAATATCTTGTAAGTTGAGCACCACCGGACACCGATTCCACCGAGCCAGCAACGTGGCGGGAACGCAAGCGGAGAGAGGCGGAACGGTGAGTAGAATGACATCGGGTTGCCATCCTTTTAAGGCTTGAATCGCGCTGGTCACGACAAAACTGCCTTCTAGCAGCACCCGATCCATAAAACTGGGTTTGGGGCGAATCCAAACGTAACAGCGTTGGATCGTGACGCCATTTCTTTCTTCGGTTAAATAAATTCGATTGCGATATCCCTCGTAAATTTGTCGTTGGGGATAGTTGGGCATTCCCGTGACGACGCGCACTTGATGACCCCGTTGCACCAGTCCTTCTGCCAGTTCGGTCATCAGCGGTGCAATCCCGATGGGTTCGGGATCGTAGTTGTAGGAATAGATAAGAATCCGCATAGGGCAGGGATTGAATATCAGAAAGATCTCCTTCCAGTCTATCTAGTGCAATGAGCAGGCGGCAGATCCGTGTGACAGCTAAAATCGCCAGCGATCGCATTTACGTCGGATCGCTTCATCGAATTTGCGCCAATTTCGGCGATTGTCAGCCACAATAGGATATCGATTGAACCATCTATTGAGGAAAGCGCCATGTCCTTGTCTCGAATGCGCCGGATTCTTGCCCCCATGCTGGTTGCTGTCCTGTTGCTCGTCAGCGGTTGCGGCTCGCAAACGGCAGAACCGACTCGCTGGGATAGCGCCCAGCAGGAAAGTACCCAGCAACAGCGGGGTCAGGCAGTTGCCAAGGATGCCGAACAGGGGAGCCGCTTCAATCGCTTTTTCCCCGAAGCAGGCGAAGGATACGATCTGGTTTATACCCAAGAGAAAAAAGGGTTTGCGGCAGCGAAGTTAAAGCAAAATGGCAAAGAAGTTGCCGCGCTCGCCGTGTCCGATATTAGCAGCAATCCCAGTGCAGCTGACAAGTATCAAAATAGTGCCAAAACGATCGCGGGCTATCCGGCGGCGGAATTGGGCAAAACCCAAACGTCGGTGTTAGTGGGCGATCGCTTTCAGGTGAAAATTAGTTCCCGCGATGACAGTTTTACCCCGAGCGATCGCGAGGCGTGGTTGCAACGGTTCGATTTGCAAGGGATCGAAGGATTGGCAAAAAATTAACCCATCTGTCGCCCTATCCTACATTTAAATTGTCCTATTTCAAGTAAAAATCGTGAGTAACAAACCCATCTTCGAACTCGTAGACGAACTGCCCGAAAATAATATGACAACCTTTGCCTTGCGATCGCTCGATGCGATCGTACCGGGGCAATGGGAAAATACGATCGGTTTCGAGAACACCATTCGCAAGGTCACGGGAGAAAGCGATCCCGACCTGATTCAACAAGTTGGCGAACGTGCCATCTATTTGTATAACGACAAATCTCAAGGCTACCAACGGGCGATGTGGCTGTATCAAACGGTCGATCGCACCGATAAAGCGTTAGGAACGGCAGCACTGGCTAATAAAATCGGCGAAAAGGTGTCGATGTTGGGATTTCTCAATAATTTGACCCCAAAAGCCGACAAAGCTCAAACTATCGATTTGTGCATGAAATTGGTGGTCGAATTAGTCGCATTTTGCCAAATTAACGGCATTCCCGGCGACAGCATCGGCGATTTCGTGGCATCTCTGGGCGAATACGAAGGCGAATCCCTGATCCGCATGGCGGCGTTAGTCTGTTTCGACGGTCTGATTCCCCTGGGACCGGATTTTATCCGCAGCGTTCAAAATAAATTGGGCGGAATGAACCCTTCGGAATTAGAAGAAAACGAAACGTTCAAGTCGGTGCAAGAGCAAATTCCAGGCGAAGATTCCTCTAACAAGCTCGGCTTTATCAACGAGAGTTTCCAATCGGTACAAGGCTGGATGGTTAACTTCGTCAGTTCCAACGATTTGACGCCTCAAAAGGTCAGCAATAACTTGCAACGGTTTATCGACATTTCCGACGACAAGCTCGACTATCTCGGGGCATTTCTCGATGTCAGTACCAACTACTTCGAGCATACGGGAACGCAAACCCTTGCCCGTCGTTTGATCGAGCGAGCGGTTGCCGAAATTTAGAGGCAAAATAAATGGGGCGTCATTCTCAGCCGACGCCCCAAATCTTTTTGACGAACCGAATCGAACGCTTAGGAATTTGGCGTTTGTTCGGGAAACAGGCACTTATCCGAATCGCAGCCAACCGGTCCGGCTTCAAATTGCAAGCCAGAGTCGTAACGGTCTAAAGCCGTGTGGAAATCGTCGCTCGACCGTCGCGATTCCATCTCTTGCATGAGGCGATCGTAAGTCTCTTTGTCGATCGGTTCGAACGGCAAACGCGGAAAGGCTTGATAGGCATCGAACCGCGCCAATAACGCCGCCGAAATATACCCTTCGTCATCCCGAATTGCTTCGGAAATCCGAGTCCCCAGTGCTTCAATTTCGTTTTCGCGAAATTCGATCGTCGCCGAGGTGTTGTGGGTGGTGTAATATTTCTGAACCTGCATGTAGAAGTCAAATTGTGCCAATGCAGAGAACTTAGAAATGTCAATTTTGTCCGCTCCGGGAAGATCCGCCCAGGTCACGGCGACAGGAATTTCCACCAACCACTCGCTGCAACGGGGGTCGAACGGGTCGTCGAGCAGTGCGCCGTTTTCGTCGCGATCCGATTGGGAGGGAACGACGCGATAGCCGCAGTCGATGCACGCTAAGGCGACCGGGTCGTTTTTACCGAAGGTGATGCGACGGATGTAACGCGCTGCTTTGGGGGGATGCCAACCGGGGGAAGCACTGGTGAGTAGGGATTTGGTTCCCGACGGCTGGATGGTGGTGCAGCGGTTGGGTCGTTTGAGTCCGTGGCGATCGCAATAGTCCCAAACGGTGGCGTGGACGATCGCGCTCCAGCGAGTTAAATAATCCCGTTCTCGCCGTTTGAATTCCAGTCCTTGCGGGGTGTCGGGGCGTCCGGCTTCCCACCAGTGCAACCAATCGACGCCGAAGGCTTTCACGAAGAAGTCGAACAATCCGGTAAACGATACGCCGACAATCGGATCGAGTTCGCGGCTGTATTGATAGCGGGGTTCGACAAACTGGTGGTTGAGTAGGGTCGCGACGGAAATGGCACCCGCTTTGAAGGCGTCTTCCTGTTCTTGTTCGTTGTTTGGGTCGATGCGGTTGAGGTGAATCTCACTCAAATTGCAGTGAAAATCGGCTCCCACGATTTCTCCGCAAGGATTTAAACCATATCGACCCATCCTACGATCGATTTCGCTTAATCGTATATTAGGGTAGTTTTCTTGCATCCACGACTTAGCCTTCCCCTGTTGATAAGCCTGGATAAACTCAGCTTTAAGTTCGCTCGTCGAGAGTAAGTCGGCATTACTGCGCGCCACGGCTTCACCCGCCCACTGAATTGCACCTTCGCCGGAATAAAACTGAGAGCGAACCGAATCAATACACTCAGCTTGACTGGGTTTCTGATGGAAAACGCGGGTGTGGTTTGCCATACGAAGGGCGTCGCGATCCGGATCGATACGCCAGTTGCCATCTTCGCCTTGCTGCCAAAGATTTTCTTTGAGCAAGGGAGAATCTGAATAAAACTGACGCATACCCGCGCTTCTTCTCACATTTCCGGCGACGACAACCACCGCCGCTTCGTCAATGAGTAAGCAACATTCTTCACTATTTAGCTGCCGACCGATCGCCCGGTTGAGAATTTTCGCCACTCTCGGATACAGGTCGGGCAATTTTACTGGATTTGCCACGCCGCCAAAGCCTTTCAGGGCTTCACCAGACGGTCGCACGTCGCTGACATCTACGGTGACGTTAACTTCGCCGCCAAATTGGGGATCGCTCGAGAGTTCGAGCAAGGCTTGATAGGAGTTGACCCAGCCGCCACGAGAGTCGCCAACGTGGATTTTGACATTGGGGGTGTCAATGTGAATTTCGGTGGCTTCGCGACGGTCTGAGGCGGGAGTCCGACCCAATTCGCCTCGGACTTCGACGTTGAGGCGGTTGCGGATTTTCGGCAGGCGATCGATATATTTCGGTTCGAGAACGGCTCCCGTCCCGGATCCCATCATGGCAAGGGACATCATGAGACCAAACGCTCTCCAGTCTACGACGTTGGTGGAGGTGCAGTTGTACGCACCGGAGTAGTTGTTGGGATCTTCGAGCCACTCGGTTCCGCCAACCCACAGCCAGCGACCGGAGGGAAGTGCTTTAATCGCGTGCTGCATTCGATCGAGCAGTTCAACTTCCTCGGAAGAAAGTTTGCCGAGTTTGGCGAGTCCGGCGATGGTGCGATCGCATACTTGTCTCCAGGTTTCGCGGC
>CAYQUF010000198.1:0-8363 GCA_964420595.1 uncultured bacterium | reverse complement strand
TCAAACCGCCGGAACGCACCACCTCGCTGTAAATAGCCGAGAGCGCATTGCTATAGTCTTAATTCGGGCGATCGATCTCAACCGTTTAAAAGATAACCCGGTTTCACAGTAGAAACCGGGCAAAATAGTAACATTAGCAGGGAGAATCCCTTACCAAAGGTAGAGAATCGTAAACAACACGATCCAAACCACATCCACGAAGTGCCAGTATAGTTCGGCAGCTTCCACGCCAAAATGCTCCTCGCTGGTGTAGTGATTCGGTTTGCGCGATCGCCACAACACCGCCAAAATTAACACCAACCCAAAGCAAACGTGCAATCCGTGAAAGCCAGTCAGCACGTAAAACGTACTGGTAAACAGATTGTCCGTCAGTCCAAAGGTATTGGTGAAATATTCAAAAATCTGTCCGGCGAGAAAGATCGCGCCCATCAGAGCTGTCAGTCCCAACCACAGGCGCAATCCTTGCGGATTATCCCGCTTAATTTCCTGATTGCCTCGATTAATCACAAAACTACTCGATACCAGAATCAACGTATTAATCCCCGGTAACAGCAGTTCCAATTCCGGCGTCCCTTCCGGGGGCCAAACCTCAGCCACAGCTCGAAAGGTTAAATACGCCGCGAACAGTCCCAAAAAAATCATCGATTCGGCAATCAGAAACATGGCAATGCCGAAGAGGCGATGGTCGGGATGTTCTTCGTGATGGCTCGCCGCAACTTCGGCACTTTGTCCGATCGCGGTTTGAGATGTATCGACGGTCGAACCTTGCATAAACGTCCTGAAACTAAAATGACAACAAAACAGGAGGAATGCGACAGGTCAATTCCCCATCGCACTCCCGCGATTTCACTAACCGACTTCTGCTTGAAATTCCGCTTGAACTTCTTCGAGCAATTCTTCAATCGACTGCCGGTTTTCGAGATTGGTCTGGTCTACGCCATACTCGTAAGGTCCCGACCAAATGAACGGAACGTCCATGAAGTTTTCTTCCGGCGGCGGCGATGCGGTCTGCCACTCTAAGGTCAGGGCTTTCCACGGGTTGGCACTCGATACCTGACCGCCAATCCACGACCAAATCGCATTAATAATAAACGGAATGGTCGAAATTGCTAGCAGAAACGCACCGATACTCGCGGCTAAATTTGCCGGTGCCAATTGGGGGTCGTACTCGGCAATGCGACGCGCCATCCCCTGCAACCCCAACCAGTGCATCGGCATGAAACAGAGGTTAAAGCCGATAAAGGTCGTCAGGAAGTGCAACAGTCCCAGCTTTTCGTCGAGCATCCGTCCGGTCATTTTGGGGAACCAGTGATAGATTCCGGCATAAATGCCGAACACGCTGCCGCCAAACAAGACGTAGTGGAAGTGCGCGACGATGAAATAGGTATCGTGAACGTGAATGTCGAATGGAACCGAAGCGATCATGATGCCGCTGATGCCGCCGATGACAAACATCGAGACGAACCCAATGCAAAACAGCATGGCGCTGTTGAGGCGCAATTTACCGCCCCACATGGTCGCCAGCCAGCTAAAGACCTTAATTCCGGTAGGAACGGCAATCAACATGGTGGCGATCATGAAAAACATTCGCAACCAGCCCGGCGTCCCGCTGGTAAACATATGGTGCGCCCAGACGATTAAGCCGAGGAAACTAATTGCCAAACTGGAATAGGCGATCGCTTTGTAGCCGAAAATCGGCTTGCGGGCGTGGACGGGAATCACTTCCGAAATGACGCCAAACAGCGGCAAAATCATGATGTAGACCGCCGGATGGGAGTAAAACCAGAACATGTGCTGGTACACGATCGGATCGCCGCCTCCGGTGGGATTGAAAAAGGCGGTTCCGGCGAGCAGGTCGAAACTGAGTAAAATGAGCGCGCCCGCTAACACCGGGGTCGAGAGCAAAATTAACACCGACGTGGCGATCATCGCCCAGCAAAATAGGGGCATATCGGTCAGCGCCATCCCCGACATCCGCATTTTAAAGATGGTGGTGGTGAAGTTGATCGCCCCCAGAATGGAGGAGGTTCCCAGCAACAGCACGCTGAGAATCCACATCATTTCGCCAATCTGGGCGATGCTGGTACTCAGCGGCGGGTAGGAGGTCCAGCCGGCTTGGGGACCGCCGCCGTTGACGAAGAAACTCGCGATCAACAGGACGCCAGCGGGGGGAATAATCCAGAAGGCGACGGCGTTGAGGCGGGGAAATGCCATATCCCGCGCCCCGATCATCAGCGGAATTAAATAATTGCCGAATGCGGCGCCCGCCGGAACGATCCAGAGGAAGATCATCACCGTTCCGTGCAAGGTGAATAGGGTGTTGTAGGTTTCGCGGGTGACGAAATCGACTTCTGGGGTTGCCAGTTCGGTGCGGACGGCGGTGGCGAGTGCGCCGCCGATGAGGTAGAACAGGAAACTCGTCACCAGGTATTGAATCCCGATGACTTTGTGATCGGTACTGAAACTAAAATACTTGCGCCAGTTGCCCCCACCGCCAGGGCTGGTGTTGGATTGGTGTTCCATCGTTTCCGATGCAGAGGTCTGTGTCATAGACGGATATTGTGCAATTCGTTTGTTACAACGACAACTTTAAAATGACGTTAGCGATCGCCTTGAAGGGCCGAAATCGCGTCGGCGTCGATGCCCATATCCCGAACGTAGGGTTCGAGAAATTCCGATTCGGACAGGTTTTGCGGATTAGCGGCGATGGCGCGATCGCTCTGTTCGGACGGGTTGGCGGCGATTTGGCTTTGCAACCACTCGTCGAACTCTTCCGGTTCGCTAACGATAACTTTGGTTTTCATCGCGCCGTGGTACGAGCCGCACAGTTCGGCACAAATCACCGGATATTCGCCGACTTGGTTGGGATGCAATCGCAGTTGGCTGTCCCGTCCGGGAATGGCGTCTTGTTTCAGGCGAAATTGCGGCACCCAGAATGAGTGGATGACATCATTCGAGGTGATGTTCAGTTGCACGTCGCGTCCGACGGGAACGTGCAGTTCTCCAGAGGTGACGCCGCTGTCGGGATAGGTAAAAATCCAGGCAAATTGCAATCCCTTGACATCGACGACGAGATCGGCATTGGTATTTTCTCGCTCGGGAGATGCCCCGACGCCGAGGGAAAGTTGTTCTCGTTCGGAATCGGAGAGGGTGGCTGCAATTGCCGCACCGGGTTGGGTGGCAATTTTCTTAGGACCGGAATCCCCCGATGCCATGGGATCGAGACCGCCCATGCTGTTGTAGACTTCAAAGCTGTACACGCCGATGCCCATGACGATAATCACGGGAATGGCCGTCCATAGAATTTCGAGGGGCAGGTTTTCGGCAATGGGCGGCCCGTCGGTGTCGTCTCCTTCGCGACGGCGAAATCTAATCATGACGTAAATTAAGATCCCCTGCACCAACAGGAATAAGCCGACCGAAATGGTCATCATGGCGTTAAACAGTTGGTCTACGAGGGGGGCTTCTTCGGAGGCAGCTTCGGGGAGCAACCCGTGGTGTTGTCCGAACCACAGGCTGATCAGGGTGAGCAATACCCCCCCGATGGCTGCCAAAATCGAACTTGGAATGTTCACGCTATCTGGTTCTCCTGATATGCGACGCTTCTACTCAGGATAAAGGGAGGCGGGCGATCGCGTCGGTAATCGCCTTGACGCCAAGTGTTTCAAAAGGGCGATCGTGCTGGGAATTGCTGGAGGGATTGGGGCGATCGCACCGTGTCGGGTCGTTTACCTCTACCAAGGTAGGGGAGTTTCTGAAATCGAACCGTGCCAATTGGCAAATCTTTATACTTTTTTCGGAAGTGGATTGGGGCAAACTAACCGCAACGAGCGAGTTGCCGATTGTCGCCACGGGGGCGCGATCGCCTGGTGGCAGTGTCATTCGACCGCGATCGCTCCTGGGCGTTGCGCTGGGAAAATACAGTTTTTTTTAACTTTTACGCGCGGCTCGCTTCTGAAATGTAATGCTAGTCTACGGAATTAGCGTCTACTCGATTTTCAGTTAACTTTTGTTTACAGGCATTGCTTGAGGACTATCTTGTATGGCGGACTCTTTCATCCATCAGCGCGTTGGTGCGACCCAAACTTCCAGCGTTGCCCCAGTGGAACGAATTCGTCGCCTGGTTTGGAAAATCGCGATCGCCACGTTGGCGCTCATGGCGATTGGCAGTGCCACGCGGGTGATGAATGCAGGTCTAGCCTGTCCCGACTGGCCGCTGTGTTACGGCGAGGTCGTTCCCACCGAGCAAATGAATTTTCAGGTGTTCCTGGAGTGGTTTCACCGCCTCGATGCGGCTTTAATCGGCATCGGCACGATTGCCCTGACGGCGCTATCCTGGTGGCATCGGCGATCGCTACCCGGTTGGTTGCCCTGGGGATCGACCCTCGCCCTGTTCCTGATCGTGTTTCAGGGGATTTTAGGCGGACTCACCGTGACAGAATTGCTGCGGTTTGATATCGTGACGGCGCACCTGGGAACTGCCTTGCTATTTTTTACCCTCGTGTTAGTCATGGGGATAACCCTGCTGCCGTATCAAGGGACGGGAACCGTTGGCAAATTGCCTTGGTTCGGAGCGATCGCGGCTGGTTTAGTGTACGTGCAAAGCCTGCTCGGTGCCTTGGTCGGCTCTCAATGGGCAGTCAGTAGCTGTTTGGGGGTCGGCGAGTTATGTACCGTCATGCACGGTCATTTAGCTGGCGTCGTCCCGCCTACTCTCGCCGCGATCGCCTTAGTGGTAATGGCACGGCGCACCCCGGCGTTACATCCAGCCCTGCGACAGCTCGCCCACTGGTCGGGAATCCTCGTTGCCGTTCAAATTGCCCTCGGCGTTGCCACGTTCCGGTTACAATTGCAAGTCGAAGCCCTGACGGTGGCTCATCAGGCAGTGGGCGCGCTCCTGTTGGGAACGCTGGTGGCCTTTACCACCTTAGCCGTTCGCGATCGCCTCACCACTGTTAGCTGTACGCTGCAAGCCAAATCGTAAGCGCTCCCCTAACGGGACTGTTGTAGTAGTATTACAAAATCTGGTCAAGCAAGCCTAAAAACCTTCCATTTGCCATATCTTATGCAAGAACTGATTCGCCCAAACGCCGCCAGACATCACCAGAATCTAATTCAAGTTCTCAAAAGTTACTACCAGCTCACGAAACCTCGCATCATCCTACTGCTACTCATCACGACAGCAGCCGGGTTTTGGGTCGCCTCCGCCGGACGAGTAGATCCGCTACTGCTGTTAATTACGCTCGTCAGCGGTGCGTTTGCTGCCGGAGCAGCCAATACGATGAACTGCCTCTACGACTGCGACATCGATACGATCATGGGACGCACCCGTTGGCGACCCCTCCCGTCCGGTCGAGTCCATCCCCGCGATGCTTTCATTTTCGCGATCGCCCTGACCGCCATCTCCTTTACCCTCCTCGCCGTCTTCGCCAATCTCCTCGCCGCCGGACTGGCGATGTCGGGAATCGTCTTCTACGTCCTGGTCTATACCCACTGGCTGAAGCGCCACAGCACTCAAAATATCGTCATCGGCGGCGCGGCTGGGGCAATTCCGCCATTGGTCGGTTGGGCGGCGGTGACGGGAGATCTAACCGTTGCCCCTTGGTTAATGTTTCTGATCGTGTTTCTGTGGACGCCGCCGCATTTCTGGGCGCTGGCGATGATGATTCGCGACGACTACGCCGAGGTCAACGTCCCCATGCTGCCGGTGATTGAGGGAGACGAACCCACGGCTCGCCAAATTTTAATCTACACGATCGCCCTGTTGCCCGTAACGCTACTCTTGTCCTACCCGGTTGGTGCCAGCGGTCTTGTTTATGCGGGGATTGCCCTGTTGTTAGGGGGTCTGTTCGCCCTCAAGGCGTGGGAACTGGTGAGAACGCCCCACGACCGAGACACGGCGCGATCGCTGTTTAAATATTCCATCCTCTACATGATGCTGTTGTGTGCGGGGATGGTGGTAGATAGCTTGCCGCTCACCCGCGAAATTGTGGCGGTGGCGATCCAAAACCTGCAAACCATCACCAGCGCGATCGCCTCCCTCTAAAATTCAATTAAAATTACCATCCCCCTCGATGTTGGGCGCGTCCCAAGCGAGGGGGATCGCGTCTTTAAGGACAATTGCCATAGGGTTATCGTGGCAACCGAGATCGGTTTATGTTACATTTGGTTAAGATTCTAAATTTAGCATTCGTTCGCTTTATCCCATTGCCCTCTATTTCCGAGAGGCGATCGGGATTCGCTCTAAAACAACATCCGATCGTCAGAATGCTTTAAACCCAACCATCGGTAACGGCGCGATCGCCCACCGATTGGATTGTATCGCCAAACCTATAGAGACCATCGCCTATGAAATCTTCTTGGAGAATTATATTACTGTGGGCTTTGCCTGCCTTAGTGATTGGCTTTTTCCTCTGGCAGGGAGCCTTTTCTTCCGCCGGAGTCGATTCCGGCAATAACGCCGCCGCCAGTCGCATGAGCTACGGTCGCTTCCTCGAATACGTCGAATCCGGGCGCGTCAACAGCGTCGATCTCTACGAAGACGGTCGCACCGCCATCATCGAAGCCGTCGATCCCGACTTAGACAATCGCGTGCAGCGGCTGCGGGTAGACCTACCGGCTCAAGCTCCCGACTTGATCGCCAAACTGCGTCAGTCTGACGTTAACCTCGACGTTCACCCCGCTCGCAACGACGGCGCATTTTGGGGGATTCTGGGCAACTTAATCTTCCCCATCCTCTTAATTGCCGGATTGTTCTTCCTATTCCGCCGTTCCGGAAACGTTGGCGGCGGACCGGGTCAAGCCATGAACTTCGGCAAATCGAAAGCGCGTTTCCAAATGGAAGCCAAAACCGGCATTCTCTTCGACGATGTTGCCGGAATTGAAGAAGCCAAAGAAGAACTCCAAGAAGTCGTCACCTTCTTGAAAAAACCCGAACGCTTCACCGCTGTCGGCGCGCGCATTCCCAAAGGCGTGTTGCTCGTCGGCCCGCCGGGAACCGGTAAAACCCTCTTGGCGAAAGCCATTGCAGGGGAAGCTGGCGTTCCCTTCTTCAGCATCTCCGGTTCCGAATTCGTCGAAATGTTTGTCGGCGTCGGTGCCTCTCGGGTGCGCGACCTGTTTAAGAAAGCCAAAGAAAACGCCCCCTGCATTATCTTCATCGACGAAATCGATGCAGTCGGTCGCCAGCGGGGTGCCGGAATCGGCGGCGGAAACGACGAACGGGAGCAAACCCTCAACCAGTTGCTCACCGAAATGGACGGATTTGAAGGCAATACGGGGATTATCATCATCGCCGCCACCAACCGTCCCGACGTGCTCGACTCCGCCTTGTTGCGTCCGGGTCGCTTCGACCGTCAAATTGGCGTAGACGCACCGGATATCAAGGGTCGCCTGGAGATTCTCGACGTTCACGCGCGCAATAAGAAGCTTGCTGACGAAGTCTCCCTCGAATCGATCGCCCGTCGGACCCCCGGTTTTACGGGAGCGGACTTAGCCAACTTGCTCAACGAAGCTGCAATCTTAGCTGCACGCCGTCGCAAAGAAGCGATCGAGATGGCAGAAATTAACGATGCGGTCGATCGCGTGGTGGCGGGGATGGAAGGCACGCCGCTGGTCGATAGCAAGAGCAAGCGCCTGATCGCTTATCACGAGGTCGGTCACGCGATGGTCGGCACCCTGATGAAATACCACGATCCGGTTCAGAAGGTGACGCTGGTGCCGCGCGGACAGGCTCGCGGTCTGACTTGGTTCATGCCTTCGGAAGAACAAGGGTTAATTTCGCGGGCGCAAATTATGGCGCGGATTACCGGTGCGTTAGGCGGTCGCGCGGCTGAAGACGTGATTTTCGGCGACGCGGAAGTGACCACCGGTGCGGGGAACGACCTGCAACAGGTGACGGCGATGGCTCGCCAGATGGTCACCCGTTTCGGAATGTCGGATCTCGGTCCCCTGTCCTTGGAAGGTCAATCGTCTGAGGTGTTCTTGGGTCGCGATTTAATGACGCGATCGGAATATTCCGAAGAAATTGCCTCCCGCATCGACGCACAAGTGCGCACCATTGTCGAACACTGCTACGACGACGCGCGTCGGATGGTTCGCGATAACCGTGCGGCGGTGGATCGCTTGGTGGATCTGCTGATCGAAAAAGAAACCATTGACGGCGAAGAATTTCGTCAAATCGTTGCCGAGTACACGGATGTTCCGGATAAAGAACAGTACGTGCCTCAACTCTAGACAACTGAACTAGAGCGCTCAAATAAATTAATGGGGATGGTGTTGCGGCATCATCCCTATTTGTTTTTTTCACCTAAAGCGTTTACTACGAACTTAGCCAGTTGTCTAGGTCTGACGGTTGCTCGAAA
>CAYQUF010000197.1:0-8421 GCA_964420595.1 uncultured bacterium | reverse complement strand
GGCAATTCCCACCCTACGGTTGGGATTGAATTCAGTGTAAAGTCGTGAAACGAACTTGCCCAATTTCACCACAAAGACACAAAGAACACCAAGCTTTAAAGTCCGGTTAGTTGGGCGATCGCGATCGCAACTCTCCAAACGTCGATAAAATTTCGTCCGGAATTCCCCGAGGACGCATCGCCGTCGCATCCACCCACACCCACAACGCTTCCGCCGTCACCAGCGTTTCCACTTCCCCTTGCTTGCGAATTTCGTAGCGTCGGGTGGCGCGAGTGCCCCGCATTTGCTCCAACCACGTCGTCACCTCCAACACGTCGCCAGCACTGGCGGGACGCAGGTAATCAATTTGAATGCGCCGCATCACGAACAGACCGCCCAACTCGCGATAGCGTTCCACGCCAAACCCGAGGTGTTCCGAATGCTCGATCGCCGCGTGTTCCAAATAGTGCTGGTAGACGGCATTATTGACGTGTCCGAGCGCGTCCATCTCGTAATGGCGTACCCGTAGCGTCGTGGTAAACGGTTGGACGGACAATGTCGGGATTCTCCTCACCTCGAACGTCAAGCCAAACCAGGGCTAATCCGGCGATCGCCTGGCAAAATGGCAAAATAGCAGTATAGAGAACAACATAACCCATCGATTCTAACGACCCAGATTAATTGAACGTCTTGAGGCTATGCAAATTTTCAAAGTCCTTCGCATTCCACCTCGATTTGCCACCCATCTCGTTGCCTTGCTGTGCGGTGCCATCCTCGCGATCGCCAGCCTGCAAGCGCTACCATTACAAGCGGCACCAACCGCAGACCTCCCCGCATCCTCAACGCTCATCGCTCAGGCGTCTTCCAGCCGCAGCTTCGTCACCAATGCCGTGCAGCGCGTCGGTCCGGCGGTGGTTCGCATCGACACCGAACGAGTCGTGACCCGCAATGTCGATCCGTTGCTCGACGATCCGCTGTTCGAGCGCTTCTTTGGCGACGAATTCCGCAGACAGTTCCCCCGTAAAGAACGCCAGCGGGGTCAGGGTTCGGGATTCATCGTGGATCGCAACGGCATTATCCTCACCAACGCCCACGTGGTTAATCGCGCCGACCGAGTTACCGTCACCCTCAAAGACGGACGCACCTTCGAGGGACAAGTGCGCGGTACCGATACCGTCACCGACCTCGCCGTGGTTAAAATTAATCCCGGTGGGGCAGAGTTACCCGTCGCGCCCTTGGGCAACTCCGGCAGCGTGCAAGTGGGCGACTGGGCGATCGCGGTGGGAAATCCCCTCGGATTGGACAATACCGTCACCCTCGGCATCGTCAGCACCCTGAAGCGATCGAGCGCTCAAGCTGGCATTCCCGACAAGCGCCTCGATTTCATCCAAACCGACGCGGCGATCAACCCCGGGAACTCCGGCGGCCCCCTACTCAACGATCGCGGCGAAGTCATCGGGATCAACACGGCAATCCGCGCCGACGCCATGGGAATCGGATTCGCCATTCCCATCGACAAAGCCAAAGCGATTCAAGATCGACTGGCGCGAGGCGAGAAAATCGCCCACCCGTTTGTGGGAATTCAAATGATTACCCTGACGCCGCAACTGGCGAAGGAAAACAACGAAGATCCCAACTCGCCGTTCCTAGTTCCGGAAGTCGCAGGGGTCTTGGTGGTTCGCGTCATGTCCGATACGCCCGCAGCAGAAGCGGGATTGCGTCGCGGCGATGTCATCCTGGAAGTAGACGGACAGCGCATTACCAGCGCCGAACAGTTACAGCGAGCCGTTGAAGCGTCGAAGGTCGGTCAGATGCTCGACTTCACCATCCGTCGCGGTCGGCAAACCCGACAAATTTCGATTCGGACTGCCGAACTCGAAACCTCCTCTCGCTAGTTCTCTATCCCTTCTGTTGGTGCGTTATGGCATTCTGTGACCCGTTGCGATCCCTAACGCACCGACCGTTCTTTATCTACTGAAAATTTGCCATTATGCTCGTTCCCCTCACCCGCGAAGCCTTTGAAGATTTAATTCCCACCGTGGCAACTGGCGCGCAATACGGCTACTATTGGGGCAATTTCCAAGATTTTCTCAAGCGCCTGCTCGTGTCGGTCGTCGGTCTGATCGTCGTTGTCTTTTTGCCGGTCGGTCTGTTTTCCGAACCCCTAAAATTGCTGTTGGGACTCGTGGCGGCTTTGTATTGGCTGTGGGGACCGGTGGCTTGGGCGAGCGCTCGCAACGCTAAGGCGCGCAGGTATCCCTACTGCGGATTTTGGCACGGGAAAGTCCTCGATATCTTCGTGACCGAGGAGACCATCGGGACGGAAGAAACCACCAACGAACGGGGCGATTTGGTGATCGTGGAAAACCGCGAGCGGCGTTTCAATCTCGAAGTTGGGGACAAGACGGGTTTTAAAACGACGATTCAAGTTCCGCTGCGCCGCCACCACAAAGCCATTCGCAAGGGGCAATCGGCACAAGCGATCGTCCTGTCCAACCAACCCGACCTCAGCCGCATCGCTCAAGTGTCGGATGTCTACATTGCCGATCGCAACTTGTGGGTCAGCGACTACCCCTACTTAGAGCGCGATCGCTTTATCGAAATCTCTCGCGAGCTGAAATCCAAACGACGCAACCCCCGTCAAGCCAGGTCGGCGCGTTAGAGGTTCAGTCCGTTCTCTTGTTCGTAGGCTTGCCATGCCAGTTCGACCAAACCGTTGACAATGGCAACCGCGACCACCGCCGAGCCTTTGCGTCCCGCCGTGCGAATGTGAGGCACCATCGAATCGTTCAACCGTTCTTTGGTGACGTCTACGCCGACGAATCCCGCTGGCGTCCCGATCACGAGGGCGGGTCGGATTTCTTCAGCCTCGATCAACTCCACCAGCGACATGAGTGCCGTTTGCGCTTCGCCGACGACAAAAATGCCTTCGGGATAGCGTCGAGCTAGGGTTTCAATCCCCCATGCCGCCCGCGTTTTCTCCTTTTGCGGTCGCGTCAGCGCGTCCATACTGCAATAGACGGGATTGGCAAAAGTATTTTGAATCGTTGGGGTAATGCCAACCTGCACCATCGGCACGTCAACGACAATGGTGGTGCGAGCGGCGAGGGCGGCTGCTCCGGTTTGTAAGGCTTGATCGGAAAATCGAATTAACGATTTATATTCGAAGTCTGCCGTGGCATAAATCACCCGGCGCACGATTTCGTACTCTGCCGGGGAGAAAATATGGTCTCCTATCTCGCGATCGATCGCACCCAAACTGTGGGCATCTGTTGCGTGCCATTCCATGCTGAATCTAAAAATAGCGTCTGGCTATCCGCTCTGAGCTTACCAGTTTATCCGACCAGTCGATCGACTCGCGGCTCGATTGATGTCATGGGGTACCGGATTGGGGAGAAGGGGAGAAGGGGAAATTTTGTTGGCTCTAACCCCGATAGTGTCGCGATCGCGCGAATTCCGGTCGATGTGAAAAGTAGTCGCCCGGTCAAGGCAACAAGCGTCCCGCTCTCCATGACGGAGCTTCGATTACGTTTCAGAGGGCGTCGAGCGTCCGAGTACGGGAAGCAGGTAAGCCGCGATCGCGCCGATGAGAAAGCCGAGAACGTTACGCAACAGGGGCAGCCAATCGGAGGTTCGGGTCACCACCGGACCGATGCCAAACGCAATGAATAAGATACCCCACAGGGGAGAAAACATGAGCGCCCACTGCCACGAAAAGGCTTTACCGTCGCGACGGGGTTGAGCGGCAAATCCGAAGACGGCACCACCGAGAATGGAGGTGACGAGGGTGAGAATCCACTGCTCGCGGGGCAATCCCGGTACGACGCGACAACCGCCTTGACGCAGGCAGGTTTCAATGGAGTCGATCGCTTCGAGTATCGACCCGTCTTCGCCATTATCGCGCACGAAGAATTGATTGCCGTAGCGGGTTTGCAGTTCCACCCAGAAGGTACGAGGCAGCAGCGAATACAGGGCATCGCCGACGTTGAAATTGAGCAGGTTGCCCCCGCGCGGGTCGGCGACGAGCAACACGCTGCGATCGTCTAAATTCCAATAGTCTCTCACAGCAGCTCCCGGCGTGCGGCTAAATTGGGTCAACACGCGCAGTTTCCAACCCGTCTCGGCTTCGAGTTGTTCTAAGTCCGCCGCGAGGCTTTCTTCTTGCACGCTGGTGAGGGCGCGGGCAAGATCTAAAATGGGGGTCTGATTTTCCGGAAGCAGGTCTGGATTGTTGGCGGCGTTGGCAACCGGGGCGATCGTCCAAGCGAACAGGCTCAGAACCACTGCAACGAGCGAGACGAGAAACCGTTTTGGAAATAGGTGCAGCATTGGAATACTCGGGCGTAATCTTAAGAAACTAGCGTGAAGGATGGATGTTAAAAGTTTAATCTCTTTTTCAGGTTCTTCACATTTGTTTACTTTATACCGAATCCACCTGGCGATCGCCAAGTCGAATGGTAGTGTAGCGGCGGTTGGCATTGTGGGGATCGACGAAACGGCGTGGCTGTAAGGGATCGACGCGATCGCCTTATGGCGCGAGGGGAGATGGAAACGCCAAATCGGGCTTAGAGACTGCGGCGATGCTTGAGAGGGGACGTGCAACTCGCTCTGGAACTAGCTAGGAACTGAGGTTGGAGTCGGGTTGCCCTACAACGCCAGATCGAAAATCTGCCGGGCGGATAAGTCGAACTGGGGAAAGGTGGGGGACGCGATGGGCGTGTTGCCTGTCAATGGATTCATTTAGTATTCTCCATCAATCCAATCGCAAACAAAAATAGTGGGTTGTTTGGGATTGCCAATAAATTTCCTCGGTCCTAATGCGTCGCGATCGATCGTCCAATATCCTTAAATTCCCATCTCTTCATAATCTCGAAGCTTAGTATAGTAATCGTCTCGCCAATTCGTAGAAACCGCTTCAATAATTAATTGAATTTCATCTGGATTTTGAACGACCAATTCGCTTTCCCGTCGAAGTTCTGCTTCAAGAAATCCTCGATCTAAAACCAGAATATCCGATTCGTACCCCGCTCTTTCGCGTTTGGGTTTGACAATCGATTCTCTCGAAATCGTCCAAATACCACCTTTCCCCATCTGTCTAATCGCAATTAAGAGTTGCTCGATGAGAGAACCCGCAAGATGGGAATGCTTTCCTCTGGGTTTGGGCATTTCGACAATGACTCCCTCGTGCAATTCGTATCGGACTGACGAGTTTTCAGGATACCATTCGATAAATTTATCAAAACTGTAGAGTTTGGGTTCGGCTTGAGTTGGCATCATCGATAATTTTGGAAAGATTGCGAGTAATTTTTCGTCAATATTGCTATTAGAATTAAATCGCCGATCGCCCGACAATCGCCATTTCGATCTCTCGAACGACCCATCCGCAACAGTTCGCAACTCGACTGCGTCCTTGCTAGAATATCTCTCACATGACAATTGCAGGTTGACTTGATTTTAAGGAGACTTCAGATTCAGTGTCACCCGACTTGCAAGGCTTAGCAATTTCGCCGGGAGAACTGCGACACTTAAGCGGAATCGATCCCGCCGACGTGTTTCAACCTGCCTTACTGCGCGATCGCAAATTTCGGTTTCATTTTATCGTGCAAGAAGCCATCATTGCCCTCGCACTGACGCCGCTGATGGTTGGCTTTATCTACACCTTCGCCATCCGACCCGCACTCGGTGCTTCCATCCCCGCCGCCATCGCCTGTGCGATAATCGTTCCCATCGCAACCCTCGCCTTGCGTCACTGGTGGCGTCAGCACTCGAACCCCGCCGCCTTCGTCGCCCTGCTCGAAGAAGTCAACCGCTATAATGCTGTTATCAAAGCAATGGAACTGGGCGATCGCCTCGAATCCGCCAACGCTCCAAACTCCCTTCCCAAGCGCGATCGCAAGACCATTCTCTCCGCCTTGCAACTCACCCGCGACGACCTGGTTCGCGCCTTGCGCGCCGAACGCATCTTGCGAGAAAACCGCGACTTCCTCGCCACCAACCCCGACCTGTTCGCCAACAACCTCACCGCCTTACAAGCCTTGCACGTCAGCCAGCAAGCCAGCGAATACGGTCAAATTCTCGACGAAGCCGTCCAAATCGGGATCGGGATACAAGCCGAGATGAGAAAATTACAAAGACAGAATTCAAACTTAACATGACGACGAAACCCAAAATCATCGTACTCGACGACGATCCCACGGGTTCCCAAACCGTACATAGCTGCTTGCTCCTGACCCGGTGGGATACCGATACCTTGCGATTGGGATTGCAAGATGACTCCCCGATTTTCTTCGTACTGACCAACACGCGCGCACTCGCACCCGAAGACGCCGCAGCGGTGACTCGGGAAGTGTGTCAAAATCTCAAACCCGCCTTAGCCGCCGAGGGGATCGAAGATTTTCTCGTCGTTAGCCGTTCCGACTCCACCCTGCGGGGACACTATCCCATCGAAACCGACGCCATCGCCGAAGAACTCGGTTCTTTCGACGCGCACTTTCTCGTCCCGGCGTTTTTTGAAGGGGGACGCATCACCCGCGACAGCATCCATTACCTCCTCGTAGACGGGAAAGAAACCCCAGTTCACGAAACCGAATTCGCTCGCGACTCCGTATTTGGTTACCGTCACAGCTACCTCCCCGATTACGCCGAAGAAAAAACCAACGGTCGGGTTTCCTCTAGCCAGGTAGAGCGGTTTTTACTCGCCGATATGCGCGCGGGGTGTTTGGAGCGCTTGATGCAATTGAGCGGAAATCGCTGTTGCGCCGTCGATGCAGAAACTCAAGCGGATTTAGATAAGTTCGCCTCCGATATTCTCGCCGCCGCCAGTCAGGGGAAGCAGTTTCTGTTCCGCAGTGCGGCGAGTTTGCTGACGTCTCTGGCGAAACTCGGTCCCCAACCGATTGCCGCCGAAGATATGGATCGCTACGTGCGTCAGGGGAAACCTGGCGTGGTATTGGTCGGCTCCCACGTGAAGAAAACCACCCAGCAACTGGAACGGTTGTTGCAAGAGTCGGATGTCATTGGCGTTGAGGTAGATGTCAGCCACTTGTTGCAGGAGTCGGACGACCAACGGGGTCAATTGCTCGAAGAAGTGCTCGAATCGGTGAGTAAGGCGCACGATGAGGGCAAAACATCGGTGATTTATACCAGTCGCGAGGAGATTACGTTCGATAGCGTCCAAACGCGATTGGAATTCGGCGCGGCGGTGTCGGCGTTGTTGATGGATATCGTGCGAGATTTACCGCGCGATATTGGATTTTTAATTAGTAAGGGTGGAATTACATCCAACGATGTCCTCAGCGATGGATTGGCGTTGCAATCGGCGCGGTTGTTGGGACAAATTCTGGCGGGATGTTCGGTGGTGCGCGCGCCGGAGAGTCATCCTCAATTTCCCAATTTGCCAGTGGTGCTGTTTCCGGGAAATGTCGGCGACGTGGATGGTTTGGCGACGGTCTATCGTCGGTTTACGAGGGCGAACTAGGGGAGAGATCTTTCTTGCGATAGATGCCTTCCCAAGGGGCGATCGCCCATAATTTAATTATTCCATGTGACTCGCCTTTACATGAGTCAGAGGTACCTTTGCCCGAAGGTACCTTTTTTATTTTTAGGGCTGCACCGCGAGCGGACAAGGACAATGACTTTAATTTGAGATAAAATTCGGCTAGTGGCTGCATGGCGATACCTGGTAAAGTTTCACTACAAAGACACAAAGGACGCAAAGTTTTGCGATCGCTATTTTCTACATTCGTAAATTTCGCTGTCTGATTTTATACAAACAGTTTGCCAATTGCCGATAAGCATCGGGATTGTCCGAGTCGAGTCGCAGCGATTCGTTAAACGCACTGGCGGCTTGGTGTAAATTGCCCTGTTGTTTCAGCGCAACGCCCAACTGAAAATACGCCTCAGCCGAGTTGGGATTTAACCGCGTTGCCTGTTTGTAGTACGCGATCGCCTTGACGATTTCCTTGCGTTCTCGCCAAATATTGCCCAATTGAATGTAAGCGCGGGCGCTGCGAGGATTTAATCGAATGGATTGCTCTAAAATCGCGATCGCCTTGGTATTTTCTCCTTGCTGGTGCAGGAGTTTTCCTAACTGTAAATAGGCTTCGGCATCTTTGGGATGGCTTTCGATCCAAGCTTCGTAAAAGACCGTTTCTTCGGCAACATTCTCCCGCGTCGGGGAGGGAGGCGTTTCGCGATCGCGATATCCCGAGAGAACCACCGAACACCCCAGCAAACTAACGCTCGCTAAGCTAGCGATCGCGACGGTGGGAATGAGCTTGAAGCCTCGCATTCAAAGAAACGCAAACGGTTAAGGTCTAACTGTAACTTAACACGACACATCGGACGTCTCGCCTTGGGACGCTAGCAAACGCGGGATGAGGCGAAACGTCAGACCCCATTGAGAAAGCCGACTGGCATAGCCAGCAGTAAGTGCTACTTTAG
>CAYQUF010000196.1:0-8508 GCA_964420595.1 uncultured bacterium | reverse complement strand
ACGGTTATTGCTCAGGCGAGTTAAGGGGTTAGGAAAGATTCACCACAAAGACACGAAGCACACAAAGAAGTTCGCTAAGTGTTTAACTGGAGTTGGGATTAAAAGTGAGGCGATCGCGGGTTGAAATTAAGGTGATGTCAAGCTCATCCATTGGTTGTTTGATATCGTCTAAATTTCGACGGAATTCGATCGCCTTTCCGGATTGCGATCGAGCGATATTAAATTTAAAACTTAGCCAATTTTACGTCATCGAGCGATCGCGAATCGGTCGGTCGCATCTAACAACGCCGTCCGAATCCCTAATTCGCTCATGGAATGACCCGCATCGGGAACCACAATCAGTTCCGACTCCGGAAAGGCGCGATGCAGCTCCCACGCCGATACCATCGGACACACCACGTCGTAGCGTCCCTGAACGATAACCGTGGGGATATGGCGAATCCGATCCGCATTGCGCAACAATTGGTCTTCTGGCTCGAAAAAGCCGCGATTGGTAAAATAATGACACTCAATCCGCGCAAACGCCGCTGCAAACTCGCTCTCGCCAAACTTTTCTTTGAGTTTGGGGTCGGGAATTAACTTACTCGTACTCGCCTCCCACACCGACCAAGCGCGCGCTGCTTCCAATCTGACCCGTTCGTCATCGCTGGTCAATCGCCGATAGTACGCCGCAATCAAGTCGTGACGCTCCTCTTCGGGAATCGGTTTGAGATATTCCTCCCACGCATCGGGAAACAGAGAACTCGCGCCATCCTGATAAAACCAATGCAATTCGCGCGATCGCAACATGAAAATCCCGCGCAAAATCAATTCCGTACACCGCTGGGGGTGAGTTTGCGCGTAAGCCAGCGACAGCGTCGATCCCCAACTTCCGCCAAACACCGTCCAGCGATCGATTCCCAGGTGTTGGCGCAGTGTCTCGATATCGCTGACTAAATCCCAAGTGGTGTTTTCGCGCAATTCCGCGTGAGGCGTACTTTTTCCGCAACCGCGCTGGTCGAATAAGACCAGCCGCCAGCGATCCGGATCGAAATAGCGTCGATAGTCGGGTTGAATGCCGCCACCCGGTCCCCCGTGCAAAAAGATTGCCGGTTTGCCGTCGGGATTGCCACATTCTTCAAAATAGAGGGTATGCAGTGCCGAAACATCCAGGGTTCCGGTGCGGTAGGGTTCGATTTCGGGATACAGCTCGCGCATAGCAGGGAGAAAACTGGGGATAGGGAGAGAGAACGCTATTCGTGATATCCTCCCACAGCAAATCGAAGATTATGCTGTAGGCTTCCCAACCTCACGATTGGGCATTGCTCCCCTACGCCAGTTATCTAGACTTCGACAAAGCTCAGTCCCCGACACCTCGACTTGAGAGCCAATTTCTGGCTTTTCCAGAGTCCCTGGATACGTTTCTAGTCCACGATTGAGCAGTTCTTGAGCCGAAGCGATATCCCGATCTACTTCATAGTGACATTCAGGACAAGAATGGACTCTCTCCGAGAGTTCCTTATGTAACCTTCTGATATTGGTTTGTAGGACCTGGGAGGGGACGAATTTGAGCCGAGGGAATTCTTTCTTGGCTTCGGGTAAGCGATTTTGTTGTTGATGGTAGCCAGGAAAGGGGTAATCGGCACTCATGATGTACTCTGACTCCAAACTACACCGATCTATCGGACACTTCCTTGAAGCGATCCAATCTTTCAGTTCCCGCAGGGCGTAGTTGTAGGACACCCGCAACGTTTCCAACCACTCATCAAGAAGTTGGGTTTGTCGGTGGTCGGGATAAATTCGATAAGTGTAATTGAGAATCATGGCGGCATTTTACTATGTTTTCGTGAAATGGTAAATGTCAATGTCGGGGGCGTTTAGCCCCACTCAATTGACTTGGGGAGTCCATGTTGTTACTGAGCCTGTCGAAGTATCCCGACACTGACCCTACGGGTACAGTGCGAGACTTATAGCTCCCCAAACCCCTCACCAGTTAACTCCTTAAAACAAAAAAACCCCTTCCGCTGGGGAAGGGGAACGCACGGAGAAGTTAGTCCCATCGTTTAGCTATTCGACTTGCGCTTGGAAGCCGCAAACAAACCACCCACGACCATCATGCCTAACATGGCAGAGGGTTCGGGAACGGATTCGGTCGGCGGAACGCCAGCCATGCTGACTTCGTAGTTGCCGTTGTGAGAGAAACCATCGTCAGCCGCAACCAATCCAGACAGGGAAGCGTCGAAGCTGTAGAGCAACTGGGAAGCACCGTTGTAGGTGACTTTGACCACTTCGCTAGCTTTGATGGAGTTGGGAAGGAACGGCTGTAAGTTAGACGGGAGAACTTCGGCAATTAAATCAGCAGCATTGTGGTGACCTGCCAATCCAATGCTAATTTCGCCGGTCGAGTCGTCTTGGTTGACGTAGGAAATGTTGGGGTCGCTGAAGCGTTGCAGTCCGCCGTTGGTGACGAATTCACCAAAGGCTAGACCCTCAAATCTGCCAAGATTGACGCCATTCTCAGCTAGGGCTTTGCCAAACCATTGTTGAGCAAAAGACACGCCGCCACCCATATCCTTCGTCCAATCGGCAGCCGTCAAGCTGCTGATGGTAATCTCTTGACCGCCAATGGTTCCCGACAGGCTCGTGGGTTGCGAGAAGTCTGCACCGGGTTGTTCGCTGCTGGCAAATAACTCGATATTGCCGCCGGGAGATCCTGCCGAACCTTCCAGAATTGAAGACAAATCGGCGCTATTATTAAAAACGGTTTCTCCACCGATCGCTTCGTAGAGGTAATAATCGCTGCCCGAAACGCTCGGGTCGGTGATGCTACCTGCCATTGCAGGGGTAGTGGCGATCGCGCTCATGCCAAGGGCAACCGAGGTACCGACGACCAGTTTCTTCAGAACTCCAACCATTAGATTTGTCTCCAGGAATTGTAATAGAGGGGGGTAGTTTAGCGATCGAGGTAAAGACCGAGCAAGGTAAATCGCGAGGCTTAATGTTTGAGTTTGTTTACACCGCGCTGATAGGCTCTTAACTAACAGTTTGAATAAGCGAGCCTTGCACCCGTCCTGACCTGCTCTATTACAATCCTACGCACTCCCCCCCTCCCATCGGATAAAGTTCTTGTGGAGTTCTGAAGAGATTCGATAAAGATTCGCCAAAGTTTAGGTAGGTTGGCAAGCATCAACGTTACATTCGAACCCTGAATCTCTTGCAGGGCGGAAATTGCAGCGTTTTTCAGCGTGCGCTTAATTTCGATCGCCTACTGAATCGGCACGCCCTAAAAAACCCGCAATGCGATCGACGGCAGCTTCGAGTATGGGCGGATCGTGGACTAAGGCAAAGCGAACGTAACCTTCGCCAGCTTTACCAAATCCAGACCCCGGCGACGCTGCCACTCCGGTTTGTTCGACCAACTGAGTGCAAAAATCGATTGAATTGGTTTGCCACGGGTCGGGAAGCTTCGCCCAGACGTACATGGTGGCTTTGGGTAAAGGGACTTCCCAACCAATGCGCTGTAAGGCTTTCACGAATACATCCCGCCGCGCTCGAAAGGTTTCGACGGTGGTTTGGACGATCTCTTGGGGACCGGTTAGCGCCGCGATCGCCCCGTTTAAAATCCCTTTATATTGGTTGAAATCGATCGCCGCCTTGACTTGTCGCAGTGCCAAGATTAACTCGGGATTGCCGATGGCGTAACCGATCCGGAAGCCGCCCATATTGTAGGATTTCGACAGGGTGAAGAATTCGATCGCTTGGCGTTTGTCGCGATCGGCTTCAAAAATGGATGGAGGTCGATTGCCATCAAAGACGAGATCGGCATAGGGGAAATCGTGAACTAACGCCAAGTCCCATTGGCGGCAAAACTCGACGGCTCGCTCGAAAAACGATCGCGTCGCAATCGCGCTGGTGGGATTGTGCGGGTAGCTCAACACCATCATCCGCGCCTGTTCCATCACAGACTCGGGGATATCTTCAAAGACAGGTAAAAAGTCGTTTTCTGCCTTGAGCGCCATCGGATAAATTTGTCCGCTGGCTAAATGTACGCCGCCAATGTGGGAGGGATAGCCCGGATCGAGCAGGAGGGCGAAGTCGCCTGGATTTAAAATCGCCAGGGGGAGGTGTGCCGTTCCTTCTTGAGAGCCGATCAGGGGCAGCACTTCCGTTTCGGGATCGACGGGAATGCCGTATCGGTCGGTATACCAACTAGCAGCAGCTTCGCGAAAGTCTCGGGTACCGTGAAACAGGAGATATTGATGGGTACTCCTATCGTGAAGAGAACGGGCGATCGCCTCTAGGGCGTGGGGAGCAGCCGCGCGATCGGACGATCCGAGGGATAAATCGATTAAATCTCGTCCCGCCGCTCTCGCCTTGGCTTTAGCGCGATCCATATCGGCAAATACATTAGAGCGAAGCGGTTCTAAACGTCGCGCAAACTGCATGATTCTATCCTCGCTGTCACTGGAACTCTTCGGCGTCCCCGATCGAAACAGACTCCTCTCCATGCCATCGGACGAGCCAGGGGAATGTCGAGGAGCCTATTGGGGAACTCGATTGTGGGGCGATCGCCCCCTCGGACTATTCTTTCATCTGCGATCGCAATTGTTCGAGTTCGTCGTCTACCTCGCTGGCTGAAGCTTGCCCCTCCGGAAGCTGTCCTTGCGGTTCGGCGCCACCGCTAATTTGAGCTTTCATCGCCGCCAGTTCGTCATCGACGTCGCTTCCCGATTCGAGTTGGGCAAACTGACTTTCGAGATCGGAACCGCCGAGTTCGTAGGACGCCTCAGATTGCGCTTCCATTTGCAGCACTTTTTCTTCCATGCGATCGAACGCCGACATCGCGCCGCCGGTATTGATGCTGCCGAGTTGCTCTTGCAGCTCTTGGTTGGCTTTGGCGCTCGACATGCGCGCCTTGAGCATATCTTTCTTGGTCTTGGCTTCCGAAATCTTGCTCTCGAGCTGGATTAGGTTGCGCTTGAGGGTATCGACTTGCTGATTTTGCCCGTTGAGCTGATTTTGCAGCATTGCAGCGGTTTCGGCGTGATTTTTCTTGCGTTGCAATGCCTCGCGAGCCAGATTTTCCTCTCCCTTTTGCAAGGCGAGTTGCGCCCGCTGCTGCCATTGGTTGGCTTGAGACTGAGCTTGGTTGTGTTGTTGCTGGGTACGCTTTTGAGCGGCGATCGCTCTGGCAACAGCCTGGCGCAGTTGCACCAGGTCTTCTTGCATGTCGATAATCGATTGTTCTAGAACCTTCTCGGGGTCTTCCGCCTGGCTGACCATGTCGTTCAGGTTGGCTCGAACCACGCGGCTAATGCGATCGAATAATCCCATAACTCTGTTTTTCCTGTTGGGGTTTGCGAACTGGATCTGAATAGAGCGTTTGCTATTGGTCTGCGGGCAGACCGTGGCGAGACTGGAGATTGAATCGGTCAATCTGGGAGTAGAGTTCCCACGTCCCTTTTCCTAGTTTAAATCCCGATTTATTCGCTCAGGTAGTCACTCGATAGAAACTTTCACCTTAACGACCCGCCAATCCGGCGATCGCGCGAGATTTAGGAGCGATCGAGTTCCGAGCGCATTTGTTTGAGTTCGCGATCTAATAACTCGTCGTCCGATTGGCTCTGGGATTGTCCCGATTGACTCTGGGATTGTCCCGAGGGCAGTTGCGCCGACGAGTCCGAACCGCTCAGTTGCGCTTTCATCGATTCTAATTCGTCGTCAATTTCGCCACCGGCTTCGAGGGAATTAAACTGTTTCTCCAAATCGTCGGCACCCAATTCCGAGAGGGCTTCCGATCGCGCTTCGAGTTCCATCACCCGCTCTTCCATGCGCTCGAAAGCTGCCATTGCGCCGCCGGGACGGGTGTGACCGAGGAGATCGCTGAGTTGTTGCGAGGCTTGTGCCGATCGCGCCCGAGCGATGTACATATCTTTTTTAGTCTTCGCCTCAGACAGCTTGCCCTCTAGGGTGCGCATATTTTCTTTCAGCTTGGCAACGACCCCTTCCTGACCTTGCAATTGCGCCTTCATTTGCGCGGCGGTTTCCTGATAGGATTTGCGGCGCGTCAGGGCTTCGCGAGCCAGGGTTTCGTCCCCTTTTTGCAAGGCGAGTTGGGCGCGACGGTGCCACTCGTCTGCGTTGTTTTGAGCTTGAGCTTGCTGGCGTTCGGTGCGTTTTTGAGAAGCGATCGCCTGGGCGACGGCTTGGCGCAACTGGATCAGGTCGTCTTGCATGTCCGACACTGCCTGTTCGAGAATCTTTTCGGGATCCTCAGCTCGACCGACCAGGTGGTTGATATTGGCGCGAATCACTCGCCAGATTCGGTTAAATAGTCCCATGTTTATGACTCCCTTCCCTGCATATTAGTCCGTGTTGTCTCAGCTTCAGACTTCAACTCGACCGAGCTTGGATACCGTGCTAGGCAAACGCTGCTATTTTTATAGTAGATCGCGCCCGATTAAGGTCGGTAAACTCGCGCCTCGATTCCGGCATCTTTCAACCGTTCGACCAACCCGCGCGCCCCGCTGGCATCGTCGATTGCCCCCAATTGAATGCGCGCCCCAATGGGAAATTCGCGCAGGTAGGCATCGGGAACCACGTCTCGCGCCCGTTGCAAGTCGGCAAAACTATCGTATTCGGCAACCACGAAGTAGAAGTCGTAATAGCGATCGTCTTGGACGGGTTCGGGTTCGTATTCGGGAGCGGTCTGGGCGTTCTCGTCGCTCTCGGTTGTCGGGGAGGCGGGTGGAGGAGCGACGGGTTCGACCTCGGGTTGCGCCTCAGACCCGGCGGTGGGATCGAGCAGCGTTGACGACAGGTTATCGAGGCTGTCGGTGTTATTCGTCGAGGCTTGAGGGAGCGGTGTGGGGGGCGTGACGGGGGTTTGCGGATTGGACTGGGCGGGGGGATTGGCGGCTGGTGCTTGGATGGCGTTGGGGTTGGGATCGAGCCTGCCCAGGTTTTTAACGTCGAGTTCGATAAATTCGCGCGCTGCCAGATTGGGGGAGGTGGGCAATTCGGAGGGGGGTTGCTCGGGTTCGACGGGGTCGGATGCGGCGGTTTCGCTCTCTTCGGACTCCGAGGATCCAAACCAACGATCCAATCCCAGAGATTCGAGACCGGATGGGGAAATGGCGACGTAGCCCAAGGTGGCGCTGGCGAGCAAGAATAGCAGGATCGAGCCGGCACCGAGGGGAGAGAGCAAGCTATTGTTACGCGGGGGTGGGGCAGGCGATCGCGCCGGTTCGTCGTCGTCGAGGTTTTTGAGCAGTTCTTCGGTGGATTCGAGATAGTCCTGGGGCGGCGTCTGCTGGGGATCGGCGTCGAGGGGCAGTTGGGGAACGGTGGCGTGGGTTTGCCCTGGGCGATTGTCGCTTCCCGTCTCGCTGCCTTCGGAGGAGAGAGACAGCGGTGCGGAGGTGGGTAACTCGATTTGAGGGGCATCCGGCGCGTTGGAGGCATCGGATTTTGGCGTTTCCGGGAGGGAGGGTTCGCCCGCTTGGGTTTCGGGGGCGATCGCGAGGGGATCGAGAGCCTGGGACGATTGCGGCTGGTTCAAACCGCTAGAGGAATAGCGCGATTTGCCGGCACGATAGCGTCGGTATCGCCTCAGTTCGTCGTCGAGCTGAACGTCCAGGCTACCCAATGCCGCTTGCAGGGCGGGATGGAGGGGAGAAGGTTGCCGGGAAGACTCTACCGAAGATGTTGGACTCATCGCGAAACTCCTGGGGGCGTGCGATCGATCGTGAATGGACATCGCTGCGATCGTCCCGAACTCGACGTTGGCGATGGGGCATGGCGATTGTCAAACCCCGATTGTGCTTTACGCCGTTGCGATCTGGATGCTGCTGAGTTGGGCGATCGCCGATTAGTGCGATTTTATCAGATTGGTCGGGATTCGGGGAGTTGTCGGGTTTCGAGGCGAGAGGGGGCAATTGGGCGATCGCGCTGGGGCTGAATTCGGTGGGTTTGACCCACAATGTTAATTTACATGAATTTTTTGTTTCTTTGTTCAATTGTTATGTAGGCTGTTCCAGCATTATCTCAAACTTCTAGGGTTTAACGCGATCCCCGTTACGTTTAAACTGTATTTCGCGGATCCTAAACCTGAATTCCCAGCAATAATGTATCCATATATAACGGAAATATAAAGACAATCTAAAGAACGCGACTCTTGCCAAAATCATTGCACTCCAGACAGGGTCAGGATTCGATCGCATTCGAGGGCGATCTCTCAAATATTGGATAATTTAAATCAAAGATTCGAGTTCTATAGGGAACTTTACATGAAATACTCGACGTGTTCGGCTTCTACCTGCGGTCACTGCTGCTACTTTGCTCACCACGGACGGCGAGGCGGTCAGTGTCAGCAACTTAACGTTAGCGTGAGTAGTCGTTGGAAAGCTTGTTCCCTTGCTGCCCCTCCCTTTACGCCCACGTGGCAGCGTTGGGAACGCTTGCTGGCATTCCCCCCAGCCGTCGAAGTCTCGTTGGCTCAATCCACTCGCCAGTCCACGGAAGCTTTAG
>CAYQUF010000195.1:0-8521 GCA_964420595.1 uncultured bacterium | reverse complement strand
CCGCGTACGGGCGGTTCGCGAACCGCCCCGACCCAATGACTCGTTAATACACGATCGCTCGCTGCTATAACCGAACGAAAGGCTAAAAAGTATTTTTATTTTTCTGGCTGTTTCGATGCTCCATTTGCCAAAATAACATAGGCGGTTTTTCAGGCACATCCGAATCGGATTTAAGTTGGGCATTGAGGCGATCGGCTTCCTGCGCGATCGGTTCGAGGCGTCGGGCAACTTCCATTTGCTGCTGCAACTGTTGGCTCGACGAAATTAAATTGCTCAACCCTTCAACCAATTCTTTAAAATTATTTCGAAAAGCAGGATCGCCCGTCAGATCGTCGAGGTCGGACGTAATTTTCTGAGCATTTTCAAACGTCGCTCGTGCCGAATCCAGCGTTTCTTGCAACAAAACCACATTGGTCGGATCGCTAATCGTTGCCGAAACTTGGCGCAAATTTTCCGACGCTTGGGCAGCATTTTCCGACAGAATGACCGCATTTGCCGAGAGGCGATCCAGATTTTGAAATAACTCCGGTCGCTGCAACTGTCCCAGGGTGCGATCTACCTTGGTTAAAATCGGGGCAATATTGTCGGCGGCTCGGCGAACTTGGTTGCTCGTGCGTTCGAGATTGGTTAAGGTGGCGGCAATGGTGGTGCGATTGGTCGCCAGGAGCGTATCTACCGTGGTCGTCAGGCGCGCCACGCGATCGGCGGCATTGCCCATCTGAGTGGCAGCTTGGGCGATTTGCACCGTCGAAGCTTGAGCGGTATCGGAGAGGGTATCGAACTCATCTCGAACCGTCACGCTGAGATCGGAGATATCCTTACTGAGTTGGGCAATATTCTGAGTCGCGGTTGCCGTATTTTCTACCAGCGATTGCACTTTTGCCACAAATTCGGGATCGCTGTAGGTTTCGGTAAATTCCAGCGTCGCGCGGGTCAATTGCTCGAAACTGATCCCGACCTCACCTTGCAACCTCGCATCCTCGCACACGATCCGATCCGGATTGCAATCGTCATCAAACGGACGGGCGATCGCATTGGGATTGCTCACTCTTGCTTGCGGGACGACATCGATCGCCGTTTCGCCCAAAAACCCGAACTGATTGGCTTCGACGCGCACGTCACGGGGAATCGTCAAGTCGGGTTCGGTAATTTCAACGGTCACATTTACGCCATTGGAACTCGGCGAGATCGCGGTAATTTTGCCAACGCTCACCCCTCGGTAGCGCACGGTCGCTCCCGTTTGCAACCCCGTCACGTTATCGAACTGTACCACGAACGTATAGCTGCGACGCCCCAACGCCAGCCCTCGCAACCACAAGACCAGGATGGCAAACAGACCTATCCCTGCTAAAATCAACAGCCCCACAGAACCTTCTCGAAGCGTTCGCGATCGCATACGGTCTCCTTTATCCTGCCTGAGCGTCTGAGTGCCCGTAGGGAGCCAACACCCCACTTGCACCTTTCTACTCTACCGCCGTCATCGTTTTCTAGATTGCCCGCCGGAGGAAAGGTTCCAAATCGCGATCGCGCGATCCCCTAACCCACCACCTGAATCGGACCGTCAATACTTCCGTTAAAAAATTGTCGCATCATCGGGTGATCCGTGCGATCGATTTCCGAGAGGGGACCATCCCACTGAACTTTGCCATCGTACAGAAAAATCACGCGATCGGCGGTGCGGCGAATGGTACTATCTTGGTGCGTCACCATCACGTAAGTCTTGCACATACTTCGATCTCGCTCGCAGTGCAGGTGACGGATTAAATCTTCGATCACCGTCGAGGCAATGGGATCTAATCCCGCTGTCGGTTCGTCGTAGAGCAAGACGTCGGGAATTTGATTGGCATTTTCGGGATTTGCCATAATCGCGCGGGCAAAACTAACCCGCTTGCGCATCCCCCCCGAAAGTTGGGCTGGAAATAAATCGGCAACGCTATCAGAGAGTCCGACCATTTCCAAGCTTTCTTCCACCAGCTTGCGAATCCGCTCGTGCGGTAGTGTCGAGTGTTGGTAGAGAAGAAACCCGACATTCTCATCCACCGTCAGGGAATCAAATAACGCCGCCTGTTGGAAGACCATGCCAATCCCGATAGGATCGTTAGCATCTTCGATCAGACCTTGCCTCAACTCTCCCTTAAGATACACTTCACCTGAGTCGGGGGCGAGCAATCCGGCAATAATCCGCAAAATCGTGGATTTTCCCGTCCCGGACGGGCCAATGATTGCCAGGGCTTCGCCAGGATAGATATCGAGATCGGCATTGTCCAAAACTCGTTTCGAACCAAATGCCTTGCTAATTCCTTTGAGTTCGATTAACGGTTGAGCCATCTCACTCCGCAGGCGGTCAAAGTCTAAGTTAGCGATCGGTTCGCTCTTATGCAGTATATCTTGGGGAATAACGAACGGAGGAGGTGAAGTAAAGATCGAATCGGGGTTGAGCTGGTTCCCTGGAGCGATCGCCCTAGGGACGAACACCCAGCTCGGTTTTAGCAGTTCGCTCGATCCAAAAGCTTAATATGATGTCAATTGGTTTGGTCAAACAAGTCCTACACGCGATCGAACAAACGTCGCGCCACCACACCCCCCACCGCGTCGGTCAATGGTTTAAATGGCTGGCACCGGGGCTATTCGTCAAGCGCTGGTTGCTGGTCAGCTCGATTGGGGTGTTGTTGACCAGTTTGGGAATCGCGATCTGGATCGAGCTGACCCCCGTGTTTTATTTGATCCAGTTTGTCGAAAACTTAATGCGCCAGATTACCAGTTTTGTTCCCAGCTACATCAGCGGGCCGTTGGTGATGGTTGGCGGCTTGTTGTTTATTTTCTGGGGCAATACCCGCACCCTGGGATCGATTACCGAGGCGCTCAAACCCGATGGCGACGAGGAATTAGTGGATCGCCTGTTGACCCATCGCCGCTTGCACCGGGGACCGAAAATTGTCGTCGTCGGTGGCGGGACGGGATTATCGACGCTATTGCGGGGGTTGAAGGAATACAGCGCCAACATTACCGCTGTGGTGACGGTGGCGGACGATGGCGGCTCGTCGGGACGGTTGCGCCGCGAAATTGGCGTACTTCCGCCAGGAGATATTCGCAACTGTTTGGCGTCGCTGGCGGATGAAGAAAAATTGATGACCGAATTGTTTCAATATCGCTTCGAGGCGGGAACCGGTCTGACGGGACACAGTTTCGGCAATTTATTTTTGACGGCGATGAGCGAGGTCACCGGGGATCTCGAACGCGCGGTGGCGGCGAGTTCTCGGGTGCTGGCGGTACGGGGTCAGGTGCTTCCGGCGACCCTGTCGGACGTGAATTTGTGGGCGGAGTTGGAAGACGGTCGCCGCATTGAAGGGGAGTCGAGCATTACCGAAGCGGGGGGTAAAATTGCCAAAATTGGCTGTTATCCGTCAAATCCCCCGGCTCTACCGAAGGTGTTGGAGGCGATTGGCGAGGCAGACTATATCGTCATCGGACCGGGGAGTTTGTATACGAGCGTGATTCCCAATTTATTAGTTCCCGAGATTACCGCCGCGATCGCCCAGGCAGAGGTGCCGAAAATTTATGCGTGCAATATCATGACCCAGCCGGGGGAAACCGATGGCTATACGGTGTCGGATCACGTCGAGGCGATCGATCGCGCCTGTGGTCATGCGGCGTTGTTCGATACGGTGCTGGTGCAGAAGAAATCGCCGTCGGCGCAGGCGTTGATTCGCTACGCTCAGGAAAAATCGCACCCGGTGGATTTGGATCGCGATCGCCTCGAGCGCATGGGTCGTCAAATTGTGGCGGCGGACGTGATGCACGAGGATGGAGAAACGGGGTTGGTGCGCCACGATTCCCGTCGCTTGGCGCGGATTTTATTGCGCTGGTACGCCAGCGTGCATCAAACCAGTTCCAAGTCTTAAGATTGTTGGATTTTTGAATGCGCGCCGATCGCTTCGTCGAGGAAATCAGCCAGCCACGCTTTGGCGACGTAGGTGGCGCGACAGTCGTCTTCGTTGTAGCGGACGATGGTGTCGAGATAGGCGCGATCGCCGGTTTCTAACCATTGGTTGTACCAGCAAATGCACTGCGCCCCGTTTGCCGAATTTCCCCGCCACTCAAAGCCCAACCAGCGGGCGATCGGTTTGAGCGCGTAACTTTCCACGGGCAAAACCACGGTATCTTTCACCCATTGATGCACGTCTACAAATCGTTCCAAGATGGGTTTCCAGCGATCGCGCGGGGTTTTGTACTGCTTCGCCAGCCGGATCAGGGTTTGGACTTCGTAGTCGCAAAAATGAAAAATGGGCGCTTGCGGATACGCCCAAACTAAGTCTAAAAATTGTTGCCAGATTTGCCCTTCTTCGGCGGGAGTTTCGGCAAGAAACGGATAGAATTGCTCGGTGTTCCTGACGCGATCGACCACCAACACGCCCAATAAATAGTCCAGCGACATTTCCGGTTCCGCTTCGATATCGAAATACAGTTCGACGGGAGCGGTGGGTAAATCGCGCGATCGCCAGTCGTCGGGGGGAAAGGGTAAGGTGGCGTGGCGCGGCGGCGGATTGAGGAAGGCGCGATTTTGCAAGGTGGCTTGCGCCTGTCGCACCAAGCGATCGGCAATTTCGGGTCCTACCAGGGGATCGAGGCGTTCTAAGCTGGCGTGGGCGATCGCCTCTAGTGTGCCGAAATTAGCGGCTTTCAAGCGTTCGTAGCGGCTGGGGGTAATGCCGGGTAACAGCGACAGGTGCTGCTGCGATTGCGCGATGGCGTGACAGCTTCCCAACCAGTGACACAAACTGCACCGCTGTCGCGAAATAAACACTTCCGGCTCTTGCTGGCGGCGCAACATGTCCAAACAATCGTCCAGAATTCGCTGCATCTGGGGCACGCATTTGTCCAAATTCACCCGGTACGGTCGCCGTTCCCGTAAATGCAGCCACGCACTCGGCGGTTGAATGCCTTGAATTTGTTTGAGGGCGATCGCGTCGAGCGCCGTAACGATTTGATATTCGAGCTTCGGACGCTTGCCCAATTTAATGTTGGTGGGAACGTAGAGCCAATCGCCGAATCGAGAGGAACCGCTCTGTTTCACCAATAAATCGGGGATGCAGACGATGGCGATGTCATCTTCGACTTCGACGAACAACACGCCTTTATAAATGCACTCGACCCCGCGTTCCATCAGTTCCAGCGTCGCCTGCGCGCCGGCGTGCCAATTACCGTCGTCGTAGTCTGGCTGCTGGTAGTCCAACCCTTGCAACTCCATGACCGTGGCGCGATGGGTGCGGCTGTCTTGCTGCAATTTCAGTAAAAATTCGCTTTCGGGATCTTGCGCGGTCGCATCTCCATAGACATCGAGGAATGCCCGTCGATGACAGCGTTGGTAGTACAGTAGGAGTTCGGCACTCAGCAGCATGGCTCTAGGGTAGCATTTTTAGCCGAGTCGGTCGTGATTTCCAAGGTGGCGTCTCCGTCGAATCGGGGGATTTGCCTCATCCAAAAGCGCCAATTCCCTTAAACTGATAAACGCACCATCTTGGTTCGAACCCGATCGAGCGTTATGCGGCAGCACTTTCAGGCACTCTCTAATAAAGCTTACTTCAATTATGGCGGTCAGGGACCGCTATCCCAACCCGCTCTCGATGCGATTTTCAATGCTTACCACCGCGTGCAGCGGGAGGGACCGTTTTCGGGACGGGTCAACCGCTGGGTCGCCGAACAGGTGGAAAAAACTCGCAACGCGATCGCCGCTGGAGTTGGCGTCCCTCCCGACACCATAACGCTAACCGAGGACGTGTCGGTGGGGTGCAATATCCCCATGTGGGGGTTAGACTGGCAACCCGGCGAACACTTGCTGCTCACCGATTGCGAGCATCCCGGGATCGTGGCGTCGGCGCACCAACTGCAAAAGCGGTTTGGCATCGAGATCTCGATCGCGCCGGTGATGGATACCCTCAATGGCGGCGACCCCGTCGATGCGATCGCGCAACAGTTACGCGCCAATACCCGCTTGGTCGTCCTCAGCCATATTTTATGGAATACGGGTCAGGTGTTGCCCCTGGAGCGGATTACGACCGCTTGTCGCGATCGCTCCACGGATCGCAAGCCAATTCGCGTGTTGGTGGATGCAGCGCAGTCCGTTGGCGTTCTCCCGCTGCAACTGGCTGACACGGGGGTCGATTTTTATGCGTTTACGGGTCATAAATGGTGGTGCGGTCCCGAAGGGGTCGGCGGACTCTACATCAGTCGCGAGGCTCGGGAGGACGTGCAACCGACGTTTATCGGCTGGCGCGGAATTACCAAGGACGAGTCGGGACATCCCACGGGGTGGAAACCGGACGGTCGCCGATTTGAAATCGCTACCTCGGCATATCCGCTGTATGCGGGACTGGAAGCGGCGATCGCGTTACATGATTCGGCGGGAACGGCGGGCGATCGCTATCGTCAAATTTGCGAAGGGAGTGCCTATTTGTGGGAGCAGTTGGTCAAAATTCCCCAAGTTCGCTGCTTGAAAACCTCGCCGCCAGAGTCGGGATTGGTGTCGTTTCAAATTGAGAGCCACCAGCACAAAGCGTTGGTCGAATTTTTAGAAGATCGCGACATCATGGCGCGCACGATTCTCGACCCCAACTGCACTCGCGCCTGCGTTCACTATTTCACTACCACCGAGGAGATGGATCGGTTGGTGGCTGGGGTAGCGGAATTTTGCCAATCGCAGTAAAACAATCTCAAGTTTGACAGACAGGCAACCCCTGTCGCGGTAGGACTAAGTTGACGCTTTCCCAGCCACCCTAACGGGTATGCAGGGAGATTCCTGGTTCACCAACTCTTAACTAGAATAGCAATCAGTGCTAGGGAGTTGGTGTGATGTCTCGTCCGGTCGTTTATTTTGCCATTACCAATCACGGCTTCGGTCATGCGGTGCGTGCGGCGTCGGTGGCGGCGGAAGTTCAACGCCTCAATCCAGATATTTTGCTGGTGATGGCAACCACAGCTCCCCGTTGGCTGCTCGAATCCTACATTGACGGGGATTTTATTCACCGTCCCCGCGCTTTCGATGTCGGCGTGATTCAATCGGATAGCCTGACGATGGACACAGCGGCGACCTTAGAAAAGTTGCAACACCTGCGATCGCAGCAACATTCGATAATTGCCGGAGAAGTCAATTTTCTCAACCTCAATCGCGTCGGTCTGGTGTTTGCCGATATTCCGCCACTGGCGGCACCAATTGCCAAAGCGGCGGGAGTTCCGTGCTGGATGGCGAGCAATTTTGGCTGGGATTTCATCTATCGCGATTGGGGAGGTGAATTTGTCGAAATTGCCGATTGGATCGGCGAGTATTTTTCCCAGTGCGATCGCCTGTTTCGCCTGCCGTTGCACGAACCGATGGAGGCATTTGGCAATATTGTCGATGTGGGATTGACGGGAGGAACGCCGAAATATTCCCCCGCACAATTGCACGAAACGTTTAATTTAAATCTCGATGCCGAGCAAACGGTTTTACTCAGTTTTGGCGGGTTGGGATTGCAGCGAATTCCCTATCAAAACTTGCAGTATTTTCCCGACTGGGAGTTTATCACTTTCGATCGCCAAGCGCCGGATTTGCCCAATTTAACTAAAGTTATCGGCGATCGCAGCTACCGTCCGGTTGATTTTATGCCACTGTGCGATCGCGTTGTCTCCAAGCCAGGGTTCAGCACCTTCTCCGAAGCCATGCGATTGGACGTTCCCATCGTGTCCATCGACCGACAGGGATTCGCCGAATCGCCGCTATTACTGGAAGGAATTCGCGATCGCGCCTATCATCAAATTGTCAGCCAATCCGAGTTTTTTGAGAGCGAGTGGGAGTTCTTCCACCAACCGCTGCAACCGCCGCGCCAGCAGCAACCGCTTGCTAAGGATGGCACAGAAGCGATCGCCCGCGAGATCGTGAATTATTACCGATCGCCTTAAGGTCGAGGAATCGACCCTCGATTCGGATCTCCCCCATCTAAACCCTGCGATCGCTCGATCGCCAGATGACTTCCCCCGCTGTAGATTGATTAACCTGTACTAGGAGATTGGGTGAACCCAGAAACTTCAATTCCACCCAACATGGTCACCAAAACTCGTCCAGAGCAGAAATAGTCATGAATCACTATCAAGATTTCGTAAGAATTAAAACTCAAGGTAAATCCTTACAAAAAATCACGTCTCAAGTCGAATCTGTCGTCAAAGAATCGGGCATCGAAATGGGGTTGTGTACGGTCTTCCTGCGCCATACTTCAGCCAGCTTGCTGATTCAAGAAAACGCCGACCCCGATGTCCTGGTCGATTTAGAAAACTTTTTTGAAAAACTGGTTCCCGAAGGCTACCACTACATCCACAACACCGAGGGACCCGACGATATGCCCGCCCACATTCGCACCGCACTCACCCACACCTCCCAACAAATTCCCGTCACGCGCGGTCGCTTGGCACTGGGAACGTGGCAAGGGATTTACGTTTGGGAGCATCGCGCTCGGGGACACAGCCGCGAAGTCGTCGTTCACGTCAACGG
>CAYQUF010000194.1:0-8571 GCA_964420595.1 uncultured bacterium | reverse complement strand
TTTGAATCCAGCTCGACACGGGATGCAGAATCGAATGAGTGACCGTCTAGGGAAAGAGCGATCGCACCTCGGATTAGACCCAAACCATCAAACCAAATGCCGTTGGCACGGCGTCAGATAGAATAGACGTACGCGACTCACCCATTCGGCATTGGTGGCAAAGCCCCGTGGCGAAACTCGCACCTCCATTGCGATCGCCGCTCGGCAGGTTTTAACCTGGCTGGATATAGTAAAAGACAGCAACCCCGTTTTGAGGGTCGGGTTCGAGTCCGTTCGACAAGACGCGCGAGGAGAAAACACACGCATCATGGGTAAGGTAGTCGGCATCGATCTGGGGACAACCAACTCCGCGATCGCCGTCATGGAAGGCGGCAAACCCATCGTCATTGCCAACTCCGAAGGCATGCGGACTACCCCTTCCGTGGTCGGCTTCAGCAAAGAAGGAGAACGCTTAGTCGGTCAAATGGCACGGCGACAGACCGTGCTCAATCCCCAAAATACCTTTTTTGGGGTCAAACGGTTTATGGGGCGCAAATACGCCGAATTAAACCCCGCCTCCAAGCGGGTTCCCTACACGGTTCGGCGCGACGATACGGGCAATATTAAAATCAAATGCCCTCGGATGCGGCGGGACTTCGCTCCCGAGCAAATTTCGGCAATGATTTTGCAAAAGCTGGTAGACGAAGCCAGTCGCTATCTCGGCGAACCCGTCACCGAAGCCGTAATCACCGTTCCGGCCTATTTCAACGACTCCCAACGTCAAGCCACCCGGGACGCCGGACGCATCGCCGGATTGGACGTCAAACGCATTCTCAACGAACCCACCGCCGCCGCACTTGCCTACGGACTCGAACGCGCGGACTACCAAACCATTCTCGTGTTCGACCTCGGTGGCGGCACCTTCGACGTGTCCATCCTGGAAGTCGGCGATGGGGTGTTTGAAGTTAAAGCCACCAGCGGCGACACCCAACTCGGCGGGAACGACTTCGACAAAAAAATTGTCAACTGGCTCGCCGAACAGTTTCTGGAAGCCGAAGGGGTAGACTTAAGGCGCGATCGCCAAGCCTTGCAACGCCTCAGCGAAGCCGCCGAGAAAGCCAAAATCGAACTCAGCGGCGTCAACGTCACCGACATCAACCTCCCCTTCATTACCGCCACTCCCGAAGGTCCCAAGCACCTGGAAACCCGGCTGACCCGCGCCCAATTTGAAGGCTTGTGCGGCGATTTAATCGAACGGGTGCGCAATCCCGTCAAACAGGCGATCGCCGATGCGGGAATGAGTGCGGTGCAAATCGACGAAGTGGTTCTCGTCGGCGGTTCCACTCGCATTCCCCTGGTGCAAAAATTAGTCCGCAGCCTGGTGGACAAAGAACCCAACCAAAACGTCAACCCCGACGAAGTCGTTGCCGTGGGTGCGGCCATTCAAGCCGCCATTTTAGGCGGGGAAATGCGCGACGTGCTGCTGCTCGACGTCACCCCCCTCTCCCTGGGACTCGAAACCATCGGCGGCGTCATGAAAAAAATTATCCCCCGCAACACCACCATTCCCGTGCGCCGTTCCGATATCTTCTCTACCGCCGAGAACAATCAAACCCTGGTCGAAGTTCACATATTGCAGGGAGAACGGGAAATGGCCAGCGACAATAAATCCCTGGGACGGTTTAAACTGACCGGAATTCCCCCCGCTCCCCGAGGCGTCCCGCAAGTGCAAGTGTCTTTCGACATCGACGCCAACGGCATCCTGCAAGTCTCGGCATTGGACAAAACCACCGGACGGGAGCAAAGTATTACCATTCAGGGCGCATCCACCCTGAGCGAATCGGAAGTGGAGCGAGCCATCCGCGATGCCGAACAATTTGCCGATAAAGACCGGCTGCGTCGGGAGCGAGTCGAACGCCGCAATCGTGCCGAAGCGATGACCTTCCAAGCCGAACGGCAGTTGCGCGAAGTCGCCCTCGACTACGGGATGCAATTTGCCGCTCCCATTCGCCGCCGGATCGAAAATTCGATTCGAGAATTGCGCGAAAGTTTGGCTCGCAACGACGACCGGGGCATTGACTTAGCTCAGTCAACTCTGCAAGATGCTCTATACGAACTCAGCCGAGAAGTGTACGAATACTCGCAAGAACTCGAAGACGAAGAAGACTTTTTCGGGGCGATTCGTCGCACCTTCTCCGGAGACGATGGAGACTTGTATGGATTGAAACGGCGGCGCACTATTCGCGATAGCTCTCGGATCGCGCGCACCAATGCTTACGATGAAGACTGGGACGATGACGACGAAGACTGGTTCTAACGATCGATCGCCGTCTGTTGTGCGAACGCTAACGACCGATAACGGATAACAATGCAAAACTTTCGGGATTACTACAAGATTCTGGGAGTCTCGAGCGATGCTTCGAGCGACGAAATTAAACGAGTTTATCGCCGACTGGCGCGACAGTATCACCCCGATTTAAATCCGGGCGACAAGGCGGCAGAGGAGAAGTTTAAGGACATCGGCGAGGCGTACGAGATTCTCTCGGATCCGAATAAGCGATCGCAGTACGATCGTTTCGCGCGTTTTTGGAAGCAAAAGGGATTCGCCGGTCGCAAAACTCCCCGATCGGCTGCCAAGGGCGGGAACGCTCGCACCAGCAGTCGCAATGGGGTGGGAACGGCGCAAGATTTTGATTTCAAGCAATACGCCGATTTCAATACGTTTATCGACGAACTGCTCAATCGCCGCGCCAGTCGCAGCACTGCGACGAAAACCAGCGCCCCACCGCCCTCGGGAACGCGCCGGCGGGTGGATTCCCCCGATGCTTTTCGTCCGGGGACGACGCGCACTAGCTATACCGTTACCTCTCGCGGCGGGCGTCGGGATGTGGAAGCCCGGCTGACGCTGCCGTTGGATAAGGCGTATACGGGCGGTCGGGAGCGAATTCGCTTGGAAGACGGGCGATCGCTCGAAGTCAATATGCCCCCCGGTATGGTGACGGGACAGCGGGTGCGGTTGAAAAATCAGGGCACCCAAGGGGGGGATTTGTACCTGAAAATTACCGTTGCGCCCCATCCCTTCTTTCAACTGGAGGGATCCGATATTTTCTGTCAGGTGCCCATCACCCCCAGCGAAGCCGTGTTGGGCGGGATGGTGGAAGTGCCGACCCTCGACGGTCCGGTGAAGATGACGGTGCCGCAGGGGGTGCGATCCGGGGCGAGGTTGCGCTTGGCGGGGAAAGGATATCCGACCCCCAATGGCGATCGCGGCGATCAGTTGGTCGAAGTTCGCATTGCCATCCCCAAACAAATTAGCGATCGCGAACGGGATCTCTACGAACAATTGCGGCGGGTGGAAAAATTTAACCCTCGCGCGGATTTACCGGTTTAATAGGAACTGTGGTAGAGCATTTCCAAGGTGGATGAGGTTTCTCCTCCAGATTGGCTGTTGCCCGTTGCCTCCCTCAACTGAGGCGTACCGCACGGGACTCGCCACGGCTCTATTGCCTTTGTCCGATCGCGCCCAAACGTATCGACTCCAATTCAGATATGACCGAGAATCTCTTTCCCCCGCTCGTCAAGCGGCTCCTGCTCGGGTTGCTGACGCTGGTTACCTTTTTATTTGTCGGTGCCTCGTTACTGAGCAGCCTGCAACAACAGCAAATTCAAAGTCGCCTGGAACTGTATCAAACCAACTTGCTCCTGCGTGCCACCGAGTGGCAAAGCGAACAAGTCGATCCCAATGTTCGACAACTGCGCGATACGGTATTGGGGGAGGATGCGTACAAGGCGGCGCTGTCCCAATACCGCGATATCCGCGAGTCGGTGCAAGGGAATTTAGAGTCGCAGCAGCTCGAATCCATTCCGCCAGTTGCCCCCCAACCCTCGACTCCGAGTCCGACCGTCACCGCTGCGGGGAGCGTCTCCGAAGCACAACTGCTCGATACCCTCGACCTGCGCATTGGGATTTTACAAGTCAAACAGGGTAATGCCGAGGCAGCCCTTTCGACCTGGCAGGGTTTGCTCGAACGGGAGACGGATACCGAAGACGCCAGAACGGCGCGGGTGCTGGTGGGATTGTGGAGCGATCCGGCAAAGTTGTTACCCGAGGCGGAAGCCCGGATCCAACAGCAATTGGACGGGTGGTTTCGCGATCGCGCGTTAACCCGGCTGTATCGCTTGCAAGAACGGGACGAGGATCTGGCTCAGTTACAAGCGCGGGAACAGCAGAACGCCCAAAATGCGGCGTATAAGCTGGCGCTGGTGAACGGTTTGCCCACGATAGGATTCTTTATCGGTCTGGGGTTGTTAGTTTTCGCGATCGCCCAACGGCTGTGGAAGCAAAAGCAGTCGCTGCTGGCGCTCAATAGCGATCGCCCCTGGGAGATGGAATGGGATTGGGAAACGATCTTGCAGGTGCTGGTGGTCGGCTTTTTCTTCGTCGGTCAGTTGGTCGTGCCGCTGCTATTGCAAATTGTGAAGCAGGCGGCTCGCATCGACGTGCAATCCCTCGGCAGCCGCGCCCAAGCGTTTTACATTCTGGTGACCTACATTTTACTGGCAACGGGGGGCTTGTCGGTGCTGTACCTGTCGCTGCGCCCGTTTTTCCCCTTGGGCGAAGATTGGTTTCGCTTCGAATTCAAACCGAAGGGCTTGTTCTGGGGATTGGGCGGTTATTTTGCTGCCGTTCCCCTCGTGATTGTGATTTCGCTGGTCAACCAACAATTGTGGCAGGGACGGGGGGGGAGCAACCCGATTTTACCCATCGCCCTCGAAGGTCGCGATCCGGTGGCGATTCTCCTCTTTTTTGTCACCGCTTCCATCGCCGCGCCCCTGTTTGAAGAAGTGATGTTTCGCGGGTTTCTGCTGCCTTCGCTCACCCGCTACCTGCCCGTGTGGGGGGCAATTGCCGCCAGCAGTCTCCTGTTCGCGATCGCCCATTTAAACCTGTCGGAAGTGTTGCCCCTAGCCATGTTGGGCGTCGTGTTGGGCGTCGTCTACACGCGATCGCGCAATCTGATCGCGCCGATGCTGCTCCACGGCTTGTGGAACGCCGCCACCCTGTTCAGCTTGTTTATCCTCGGGAGCGGATCGGGATAAAACGTTAAAACAATCTACCGGGATTGGGCGATCGCCCGATTCTTTGCCTAGTGTAAAAAATAAAGGGATGGCGGGTGCCCCCGTTGCCTTGCCCTCACCGAATCTCGAAATTGCGATTATTTCCCCTATGCAAGTTTCTCCCAAACCCGACAGCACGCCGCCAGCGACCCCAACTTCCCCCGAAACTATTACCCTGAACGTGGGTGGAATGAAATGCGCCGGATGCGTCAAAGCGGTCGAACGGCAACTGACCCAGACGGACGGGACGATTTCCGCTCGCGTCAACCTCGCCACGGAAGTTGCGACCGTCGAGTATCGACCCGACACCGTCGATCCCGATCGCCTGGCGGAAAAACTCACCGACGCCGGATTTCCCAGCCAACCCCGACGCGCGGACGACGAGGGGAGCGATCGCGATCTGAGCCAGGAGCGACAGCGAGAAATTCGCCAGTTAATCCGACAAGTCTTCATCGCCGGCACCTTAATCGTCCTCTCGGGAATCGGTCACCTCGACCGATTTGGCTGGGACATCCCGATTTTGAACCATATGGGATTTCACTTCGCCTTGGCGACCGTGGCGTTGTTAGTGCCCGGACGCGATATCCTCATCGACGGCTGGCGCGGTTTGTCCCACAATGCGCCCAACATGAATACCCTCGTCGGGTTGGGGGCGATCTCGGCATATTTGGCGAGCGTCGTTGCCTTGGCGTTCCCGAATTTGGGATGGGAGTGCTTTTTCGACGAACCGGTGATGATTCTGGGCTTTATCCTGCTCGGTCGCACCCTCGAACGCCAGGCTCGCTATCGGGCGGCGGATTCCCTGCGATCGCTGATGGATCTCAAGCCGGCGGTGGCGCGGTTGGTCGCCGATCCCGATCGCCCGGAACAGTCCCCGGTCGAAATTCCCGCCCGCCAGGTGCGTCCGGGAGAATGGGTGCGGGTCTTGCCGGGAGAGAAAATTCCGGTAGACGGCGAATTGGTCAAAGGCAGCACCACCGTAGACGAGTCGATGCTGACTGGGGAATCGATCCCGGTCGCCAAGCAAGTGGGGGAGACGCTGACCGGCGGGACGCTGAATCAGTCCGGGGCGATCGTGCTGCAAGCCACCCGAACCGGACGGGATACGACGCTGGCGCAAATCGTGTCCCTGGTCGAAGACGCCCAAACTCGCAAAGCTCCCGTGCAGCAGTTAGCCGATACGGTGGCGGGATACTTCACTTACGGCATTATGGCGATCGCCGCATTGACCTTCAGTTTTTGGTATTTTGCCGGGACGCATATTTGGTCGGAGGTGGTGGCTGCTTCGGCGGCTCCCTCCGGGCTGTTATTGAGCCTGAAACTGGCGATCGCGGTCTTGGTGATAGCCTGCCCCTGCGCCCTCGGTTTAGCCACGCCTACGGCGATTTTAGTGGGCACTGGGATCGGTGCCAGACGGGGGGTGCTGATTCGCGGCGGCGATGTCCTCGAACGGGTGCGCCATCTGGATACGGTGGTGTTCGATAAAACCGGGACCCTGACGGTGGGACAGCCGAGGGTGACCGATTGCGAGAGCGTCTGCGACGGCTGCGATGCCGACACCGTGCTGCAACTGGCCGCAACCGTGGAAAGCGGGACGCGCCATCCCTTAGCCGAAGCGATTGGCACCCAGGCGCGCAATCGGCAATTGTCGTTGCGATCGGCAGACGATTTCCGTACGGAAGCGGGATTGGGCGTCTCGGCACTCGTCGGCGGCGATCGCGTGTGGGTCGGCAGTTCCAGCGGGTTGGAACAGTCCGAAATTGCCATCGATCCCCCAGTTCGCGATCGCGCCCAAGCTCTCGCCAGCGAAGGCAAAACCGTGGTGTACGTTGCCAGAGACAAGACAGTTATCGGATTAATCGCCGCCCGCGATCGCCTGCGCGACCATGCCCGTCAAACCGTCAACCAGTTGCAGCAGTGGGGATTGCAAGTGGTGTTGCTCACGGGCGATCGCCAACAAGCCGCCGAAGCGATCGCGACTGAAGTGGGAATCGCCCCAGCCAATGTTATCGCTCGCGTGCGCCCCGAGGAAAAAGCCCGCGCGATCGCCGAGTTGCAAAGTCAGAACCGACGAGTGGCAATGGTGGGAGACGGGATCAACGATGCCCCCGCACTGGCACAGGCAAATGTCGGCATTTCGCTGCACGGCGGAACCGACGTTGCCATCGAAACTGCTCAAATCGTGCTGATGCAAGCGAATTTACTCGATTTGGTCGAATCCGTTCGCCTCAGTCGAGCCACATTCGCTAAAATTCGTCAAAATCTATTTTGGGCGTTTGCGTACAATACCGTCGGAATTCCCGTTGCGGCGGGAGTGTTGCTCCCAGGGTTCGGAATCGCGCTCAACCCGGCAGTCGCGGCTGCTCTGATGGCATTCAGTTCCGTCAGCGTCGTCACCAATTCGCTATTGCTGCGCCATCAATTTCGTTCGTCGCAACCGCCAGCATAGTTCCGGGTCGCTAGAGACCCGAAAAGTCAAAGCCAAAGAAAGACGCGCGATTGGGGAGTTACCCCGCCGCACTTTCGAGCAATTGCCAGTTGCGATTGTCCGAAATCGCCTGCTTCACCGTGTTAAACATCTGACGGCAGTGGTTATCGACTTGCAGGGGTAATTCTTCGTTTTTGATCACGAAGTTCATGCGGACTTCGCTGTCGGTATCCGCAGGCTTGTCAATCAACACTTCAACGGTTACTAACTTGGCAAAAGAGACACGACCCGGCACCTCCCGCGCCATCATATAGTCTCCAGTATCGTAAATCACATCAAAATTGCAAGACTCCAGAATTTCAGTGAGCAATTGCCGCAGGCGGTCAATTGGAGCTGCAACAATGAACAAACCAGTGTAGCGAGCCATAGGTCACTCCGGGCATTGACATCAAAACCCTCCCCATCATACCGAACCTCAGTTGACAAGTTCGACGGCACTTTAGGGATTCACTCCTCGCGGGCACTCGAGCGGTTCCGATTCGGGTGGGTAATCCGAATGTCCCGAACGCCGTCCTCGAGTTCTAACATACCAGTCTCTTGCGGATCTGTACGAGTCCGATCCAAGACGAAATCGTTTCTTGACATTATTTTCCAAGGTTTTCGCCGCAATCGGGAATTCGCCACGGACTTCCAACCCGAAAACCGCTCTTGTCGGTCGCACAAACGGGGGAAGGCCAGCCGAGCGACCCTACAGTCAAACCGAGCCGACTAGTCGTTGTTAGAGTCGGGATAGGGATTGTGAAGTCGCTCGGCGTCGGGACACTCATCGGAAATCGGGGGATCGATGTCTCCTCGGGGAACGCCTGAGAGTTTTTGGGTGACAGCACCGATGCTCTCTAAGCGCACCATTTCTTCCCACGAGCAGATTTCGTCTTCTTCATCTGTCTCGTAACGCAGCGTAAGTGAACTACCGCTATTGTAATCTTTGATTCAATAGCGGCTTCCTACCCAACAGATTGCCCAACCGTAGATTTCTTACGTCCTCT
>CAYQUF010000193.1:4733-8693 GCA_964420595.1 uncultured bacterium | reverse complement strand
TGATTGTTGGGTTGACCCCTATCTGAGTAAGACGATTGAGGTGAAGTCGGAGTCGGTGATTTCGGAGGTTGTGGTTCCGACAGCGGTTTATCCACTGTTGGGTTGGTTGCTGCTGGTGATGCTGTCTTGTGTCTGGATGTCCCGACGAGGTAATAGTTGAAAGACGTTGGGGGATGGTGCGTTGCAGCAGTTTCAACCGGAAACTCGGCTTGAATGTAATCGGCGAGGTCTTGGCGATTGTCGAAATCGGTTGTGAACGGTTCCATAGCGGCAGATAGTGCGACTGGATTCATCGTGCCAAATGCTGCTGTAAATCGCCACAGGCGGGAATCTGCTGCCAATTGGAATTGGCGGGATTGTCGGGATTCTCCGCCACCAACGTCACCCGATCGCTAGCATCCACCGTCCATCCTCGCGCTTCCACCACTGGCGACGAGTTAGAATGCGATCGCCTGATTCTCGTCCGGTTCGGCACCCTCGCACCATTATTCTCCCCCTCACCGACCATTGGCTCGACCCGAATGGACGTATCGGTCAACGGATCGCTAGGATTGGGAGGTAACCCGCCGCGACCGGTAACGACAAACTGACTTTGGCGACCGGTGGCACAGGGATCGGTTCCCACCAGTGCCGTGACATCGACTAAATTGGTCGGCAACCCTACCAATCCCGCCGTGTCGAGGGGGATGGCGTTAATCTCGACTTCGCCGCTCAGAGCCGGGTTATTGCGCGAGATAGCAGTAATATCGCTGTCGGGAGTAATTTGCTCCCGTGCCTGCAAGCCGAAAATTCCGTTCGAGTTGATTTGAATAAACCCCCCTGCACCGTTAAACGCATTGGCGGTAATATCGCTATTGTCGGCACCGAGGATAAATTCGCCGTTGAGGGTGACGTTTCCGCCATTGCCTCCGGTTCCCTGGGTTCCGGCGTTGGTTGCAATGCGGCTGGTACGGTTTAACCGGGTAATATCGCTCGCATTTACCAAAATATTGCCGCCATCGCCGAAGGTGGTGCTGGCTGCGAGGAGAGTGTTGTTGAATTGTACGGTATCGGCGAACAGTTCGATATCTCCCGCTTGACCCCGTCCCGCACTGCTGCTCGAAATGAGCATATCCCGCAGGTTCAGCGACCCGTCGGTTTGAAGCGAAATCAGTCCGCCAATTCCGGTGGCGGTGTTGGCAACGTTGGTAAAAATGCGAGAATTATTTAACGTAATACGATCGCGTCCTGTTAGCAGAATTTCTCCCGCGTCGCCTTCGCCAAACGTACTGCTGCTAATCGTGCTATCGTTGAGAACGTCGAGGGTTTCAGAGGCGATCGCGATGTCACCCGCCTCCCCCATGGCACCGGGTCGCACGTCTGTCGAAATGCCACTGTTGCGAATCGCGGCACTGCCATCAATCTGGATCTGAATTTCGCCAGCACTCCCCATGCCAGAGGTGGTACTGGTGAGGCTGCTGTTTTGAGTCAGTTCAAAGGTTGCGGCTTCGAGGGTAATATCTCCGGCATCCCCGAGTCCGAAGGTATCGGCAGATAGTTGCGAATTATTTGCGATAATCAGGTGGGTGGCGAGAACGTCGATATCTCCTTCCCGATTGCCAACGGCGGGAGTAACTGCCGTAGTTTCGATTTCGCTGAAGACGCGAGCGTTGTCGAATAAGGCGCGATCGCTGGTAATCTCAATAAAGCCGGCATTGCCTCGTCCTGCCGTACTGCTGCTGAGGGTGCCGCCGACGAGGTCGAAGCGATTGGCGCGAATTTCGACGCTACCTGCATTCCCCGTGGCGTTGGCTTTCACGTCGGTGGAGACGAGAGAATTTTCGATGCGCGCGCTATCTGCGATCGCAATTGTAATTCCGCCAGCATTTCCCGCCGCCGCCGTATTGCTATTAATATTGCTATCGCCGCGAATGTCAAGGGTGTTGGCAATCAGACCAATTTCGCCAGCATCTCCCCGTCCCAGGGTTTCCGCCGACAGTCGGGTGCCATTGGCGAGGGTGAGGGTATTGGCATTGATGACAATATCGCCGAAGGTGGCTTCGTCCGGATTGTCGATGGGAGGCGTTGTCGCACCCGCTTGAATTTCGGTAAAGATACGGCTGTTGTCGAATGCAATGCGATCGCCGATAATTTCAATCAATCCGGCACTGCCTCGTCCCGCCGTACTGCTGCTGAAGACGCTATCGTTACTCGCCTCTAAGTTTGGCGTTTTCAGCACAATTCCCCCCGCATCTCCCTCGGCACCTTCGCGCACGTCTGTCGAAATTCGCGCGTTGTCGAGTCCGACGGTTTCGCTGGCAACAATGCCGATTTCTCCCGCACTTCCCATGCCGCCAGTATCGGCTGCCAATCGCGCGCCATTGCGCAACTCGACGGTATCGGCACTTAAAAATACGTCTCCCGCCGTCCGCATTCCGTCAAACGTCCGACCCGGTGCAATTCCCGTCTCGCCAATGGCGGTAAAGGCGCGGCTATTATCGAATACAATGCGATCGCTCCCTTGAATGTCGATAAATCCGGCATTTCCCTGTCCGAGGGTGCTGCTGCTGAGGGTGCTGCCGTTATTCACCTCCACGCGAGTGGCGTCGATATCGATTGCACCAGCGTCCCCCCGTCCGAAGGTATTGGCAGACAAGAGCGAGTTGTTGGTTACCAAGACGCTATCGGCGGTAATGGCAATATTGCCGAGTCGGTCGTCTTCTGGCAGGCTGGTGGCGTCTGCCTCGATTTCGGTGAACACCCGCGCGCTATCAAACGTGGCGCGATCGCTAACTTCAATTTCAATCAGTCCCGCACTCCCTTCATCCAAGCTATTGCTGGCTAGCGTACTGCCGCTGCTAACTTCTAAGGTATTCGTTTCAATAAAAATATTGCCCGCATTCCCCGTCCCGGCGGCATCGGTATTAATTAACGACTGATTTTGCACCAAAATGCGATCGCCCCGAATGCGAATATTTCCCGCTTCTCCCGTCCCCTCCTCCCGCACCGAATTTTCCACCACGCTTTGGTTATCGACGCGAACCGCTCCCGTCGCCACGATATCGATATCGCCGCCAAACGCATCGTCAAATCCCATTCCGGCAGCAATCCCGCCAATCATCTGCGTGTCGGAAATGCTTACATTCCTGCCTTGAATCAGCAAAGTGCCGCCACCATTCGAGGCGATCGCCACTCGGCTGCCCTCACTCAAGCTAACATCCCCCCGCGCCACCATCTCGGGAAATTGCAATTCCGCCGAGTCCAACGGGATTGTTCCCGCTTCCGACAGTCCCCCCAACACCACATCGCCACCGGGAACTCGAATGTCGCTCCCCACCAGTTCCACAGTGCCACCCAGCAGAGCCAGCGTCGTTTGCGGTTGGAGGTCGAATTGCGATCCCCTCCCACGGACTCCCGCCGGATTGTTGCCGTATTGCAAGCCAATCGGCACGTTAACCGACAGCAGGGGTTGGGGATTGGCGGCACTAAATTCCACGCCATCGTCAAATTGAACGCCGCTGGCGGTACTGGCAAAAAACGAGCCGCCAATATCGAGGCGAGCGTTAGCTCCAAATTCAATTCCACCAGGATTAATTAAAAATAAATTAGCGTCACCATTGGCACGAATCAAGCCATCAATTGAAGAGACTTGTCCGCCCGTGACGCGAGTGATAATATTTTCAATCGCGATCGCATGATTAAAAAAGGCTTCCGACCCCGTCGGGACGCTAAATTCGCTAAAACTGTGGAATAGGTTGCCCTCTGCCGCACTTCCCCCTTCAATGATGCGTGTATTGCCATCAATCGTTACCGTTGAAGCGTTAGGCAACGTGGCATCGGGGACAATTTGAGCCGCGACCGGAGGCAGCCAACTCGACCACAGCAAGAGGGGCAGGATTTGCCGGAAGACAGACCTAGAAGTCATCCATCGCGCCTCAAGAACGGGTAGAGCTAGTTTAGCATTTTTTGAAGTCACGGATT
>CAYQUF010000193.1:0-4633 GCA_964420595.1 uncultured bacterium | reverse complement strand
CATCGCGCCTCAAGAACGGGTAGAGCTAGTTTAGCATTTTTTGAAGTCACGGATTCAGCCAATCTTGATTCTTGGTTAGCTGCTCTCTTGGCAGACCGTGGATCTAATCAGTCAAACAGCTTCGATATTTATCAAAAAAATACTGAAATGATGAATTATTATTTCGAGCAGTTTCTAGATTAAAATGCTTTAAAATCTCTTGCATAAAATCGATGCGAGAATCAAAATTATTGGACATGAGTTGCTCGAATTTTTCTTTATTCGCATTATCTGATGTTTTGTATTTTTGATAGAAGCGATCGACTCCTAACAGCTTATAGTGCGATCGCGATACTCCGGCAAGATACCAACTTTCTATCTCTTTGACAACAATAACAATTTTATCTTCCTCAATATTTTGAAGTCCCGCTTTGATTTCTTGCTTCTTTGCCGTCACACAAGGTTTTGAATTAATATCTGCGAAATAAATATAATCTGCCCCCATTTTGATAATACTGTTCAAAAACTTTGCCCGTTCCTGATATGATTTTTTAGAATATTGAATAATTTGTATTGACTGATAGTGTTGCCTGAATTGCGGACAAACAACTTTTTGCATAAACCGCTCGTCGTCACTTCCTTCCACCCACAGGTAAAGTAAACTATAATTCATCCTTCAACGTTATTGACCTAATCCTAAAATATTTTGTACATACAACTCTTCAATGCCAATTTCGTTTTCTAAAAATGTTCTCACATCTTGCATTTCAGAAGGTCTTAAAATATGCGAGAATCCCTCCTTATCCCGCGAAATTAATAAAAGATCGTCTAACGCTGCATGTTTGACCATTTCTGGATTGTGCGTGGTGACAATAATTTGCTTAGTTTGAGATGATTCTTGCATCATTTGTACGACCTTGGAAATTAAATTGGGATGGATATTTCGTTCGGGTTCTTCGATAATTATCAATGATTCCTCTTCAAAATACAAAGCAACTACCAAAGCAATTAAATTAACCGTTCCATCAGAAATCAAAGATGCTGGGAAATACTGTTGCTCTCGAGAGAAACTCTCCTGCAATTTAAAAATAAAAGATTTATCGACAAACTTTTCTACATCTATATCCTTCACGAATGGAAGAAGATCGGCTAGTAAATTTGATAGTTTTCTTTTTTGTTGAGAATTGCTAATTAAGTCTCTTAACACAATTGCTAAATTTTTGCCATCTTCTTCTAGCTCCGCTTTTCCCGTAATAGGAGTGGCTTGCTTTGGCAATTTTGGATCGAAGTCAAAAATCGCAAAGTTTCCCAAAGTATTGACAAAACCTGGATTTAAAAATAATGAAATAAAAGGAGTCTCCAAAAGTAACACTTTATCTTTTAATTCATTATTGCTAATAAAGGGAGGAATTAGTTCCTCTTGTTTGAATTTTATGGAATTAGGATCGTCAAATTTAATGCGAACTTTAGGCATCCTTTTATTAACTTGAATTGATAAATCAATTTCTCCTGAATTTAATCTTTCTTCTGTTTTCAATTCATTATTGTTTTTAACCGATAAGCGGGTTATTTCAAATTTTTGAATAATTCGATCTTCTACAATTTTGAAACCTTTTTTATTCTTGTAGAATTTTAGTGAAAATGTATAAAAAAGCTCATTATACTGTAAACTTATTAGCGTTTTGGGCTTTCCCGATTCAGATTTTAAAACTCGTCCTATTTTCTGGTCAACTGTTAGCTCAACTGACAAATTTTCTTTCGATCCTAAGTTTACATTTCTCAAATATTCTATTCCTCCTTGAATAGAAATTGCATTTTCCAAGCCATGATGCTTAATATCTTTTAAGAATTGAAATATTTGCACAAAATTGGACTTTCCAGAAGCATTGCTGCCGATCGCAATGTTTAATGCTCCTAATTGAATTTTTTCATCTCGAAAAGTCTTAAAATTCGATACTTTTATACTCTCAATTTTAATCATGATTTTATACTTGAAACCAACCTCATAAATTTAAGTCACGACTCCATAATTAAATCAAATTTTCAAAGCGCGTCAATTCAGTTTATCATTGCCTTGTAAATCCAGGCAAAAGAGATAGTGGCTTTCAAAGGGAGATCCCAGCCTAGAGCGAGTCATTCCTACAACTCCCACACAGCCATTTGAAGGAAGTTTAAACCTCGCGACCGCCAAGAACTGGGCGACCGACGTTCCCGCTACAGCATTAGACCCCATAATAGATAAAGACGTACTTCATCCTGTTTGCACTAATGGCGAGAGACCTACGGGGATTCATCCAACTGCTCGAAGACCGGGGACAGCTACGACGAATTCGTGCCTTAGTCGATCCGGATCTCGAAATTGCCGAAATTTCCAACCGCATGTTGCAAGCTGGCGGACCGGCGTTGCTCTTCGAGAACGTCAAAGGCGCCGACTATCCCGTCGCCATTAACCTGATGGGAACCGAACAGCGGGTCTGCTGGGCCATGAACATGGACAAACCCGCCGAATTAGAAGACCTAGGCAAACGCCTGGCGATGCTGCAACAGCCGAAACCGCCAAAACAGATTTCCCAAGCGGTCGAATTTGGCAAACTGCTGTTCGACGTGGTCAAAGCCAAACCCGGACGCAACTTCTTTCCCCCCTCCCAGCAAGTCACCATCGAAGGGGACGACCTGGATTTAACCAAACTCCCCCTCATCCGTCCCTACCCCGGTGACGCCGGAAAAGTCATCACCCTGGGACTGGTCATTACCAAAGACTGCGAGACGGGAACCCCAAACGTCGGCGTCTATCGGCTGCAACTGCAATCGAAAAATACCATGACCGTGCATTGGCTCTCGGTTCGCGGCGGTGCGAGACACCTGCGGAAAGCGGCGGAACGAGGTCAAAAATTAGAAATCGCCATCGCCCTTGGGGTGGATCCCATGCTGGTCATGGCAGCGGCGACCCCAATCCCCGTGGATCTTTCAGAATGGCTGTTCGCCGGACTCTACGGCGGTTCTGGCGTCAAGCTGGCGAAATGCAAAACCCTGGATTTGGAAGTCCCAGCCGACTCCGAATTCGTCCTCGAAGGCACCATCACCCCCGGCGAAATGCTCTCCGACGGTCCCTTTGGCGACCACATGGGGTATTACGGTGGCGTAGAAGATTCGCCCTTAATCCGCTTCCACTGCATGACCCATCGCCAAGACCCGATTTACCTGACCACTTTCAGCGGTCGTCCGCCTAAAGAGGAAGCCATGCTGGCGATCGCCCTCAATCGAATTTATACCCCAATTTTGCGCCAGCAGGTGTCAGAAATCGTTGACTTTTTCTTGCCCATGGACGCCCTCAGCTACAAGGCGGCAGTGATTTCCATCGATAAAGCCTATCCGGGACAAGCTAAACGAGCGGCGATGGCATTTTGGAGCGCCCTACCCCAATTTACTTATACCAAATTTGCGATCGTGGTAGACAAGGATATTAACGTGCGAGATCCGCGTCAAGTGGTCTGGGCGATTAGTTCCAAAGTCGATCCCTCGCGAGATGTGTTTATTTTGCCCGAAACCCCCTTCGACAGCTTGGATTTTGCCAGTGAAAAGATTGGATTAGGCGGACGCATGGGCATCGACGCGACCACCAAAGTTCCCCCCGAAACCGAACACGAGTGGGGCGAAGTCTTGGAATCCGACCCGGATGTCGCGGCGATGGTCCAACGGCGTTGGGCGGAATACGGGTTGGACGACGTGGATTTAAATGCAGTCGATCCGACCAAGTTCGGGTATGAAATTAGCTAATCTCAATGAAAGGGAATTTCTTAACCCGATGGGAGTGAGTCGGCAGCCGGGGTTTCTTGACGTTCATCCGATTCAGCCAGGGCGCGAGAGAAGTCGAGAGTAAGCGGAAAGGTTGTCAGACTTACCCGTTCCCCCTTAACATCAAATCTTTACGCACCCTCACGGGGCATAGTAGCCTGGTATTGACGCTCTCCCTGCATACCCGTTAGGGTTGCTGGGAGATTCGCGGGGGATGACTCGGGACGGGTGCATTTTCTGCGGTTGGAGGGGCTGTGAGCAACCGGCTTTCTGGGCTAAATTTGGGTGAGGAGGCAAAGATTGTCCGAGAAAATCCCCGAACATTGCACGATAATCAAGTTAATCTGTATTGGAGTGAGCCGCCATGAGTTTATACCTTACGCCAGAAATTGAACAACGGATTGCCCAGCAATTAAATCGGGGACACTACCAGTCGGCGGATGAAGTGATATTAGCCGCTTTGGAACTATTAGATAAAAGAGAACAATATTTAGCCGAACTCCGCCAGCAAATCGAAATCGGAGAAAGCCAAATTCAACAAGGAAAGGTTACAGATGGGGAACTTGTATTTAATCGTCTGCTGAACCGTTTACAGCAACAGACTAAGGACTCCTAATGGGTACTTATTCATTTTCTGATGCTGCCCTAGCCGACTTAGACGAAATTTGTGCATCCCTGTCGGAAATTAACCCAGATTTGGCGATTCGATTTTTTGAAAAAGTACGGGATAAGTGCCGTCAGTTTGCTCAATTTCCCAACATGGGCAAAACTTACAGTTCAATCAAGGCAAATCTCCGAGGTTTTATTGTGGAAAATTACATCATATTTTACTTTCCCCGACCTGACGGGATAGATATTG
>CAYQUF010000192.1:0-8752 GCA_964420595.1 uncultured bacterium | reverse complement strand
TGAAGTGCAGCGGCGGCAGATAACCTTGAACTCAGCACCAGCAGTTTTCGTCCGTCCGCTGCCACGCAGTGTTAGGCGACTGGCGGTTCCAGCTACTTTCGGCTTTTCCAGTAACCAGGCTCACGGCTGCAATGCATGATCGCCACGATCAAAATGTAGTCCTGCTCAATTGTATAGAGAACACCATAAGGAAACTTACGCGCCATACATCGCCGAACATCTTCATCAATCGCAGCATAACGGGTTGGGGCTTCCCTGATTCGATAGACTGTCTCCTCGATCGCGTTGATGAACGCTTGAGCAACCTCAACTCTCTGCTCTGTATAGTATTGAACTGCTTCAGCGTACTCACTTAGTGCTTCAGGATGAAATACACACCTCATGGCTCAATTAGCTGTCTGACCTGAGCTAAGGCATCTTCGCCCGGAATTGGTTGAACAGAACCATCTCGCACCTCATCTCGTCGGCGCTTAGCTTCAGTTACCCAAACTGCCTGAATTGCTGGGTCAGCGTCAAACTCTAAGCTTTCCACCAGTTTGTCTGCTAAAAGTGCTCTTAACTCGCTAGGCAGGGACAGTATTTCTTCAGTTAGTTGCTCGATTGAACGCATAGTCCCTCGCAGAAAACAAAACTCCTCCCACAATTTTAGCAAAATCAGGAGGAGTAGATAAAGCATGAACCTGTTTCAAAGGTTGCGCCAGAAAAGGCAACTACAAAACTTCTGAACAAAAAGTTTGAAGTGATACCTTAAAGATTTGTAAGAAGTTAGCTAAATTTTCAATAGTAAATCCACCATCAAATGAGTAATCAGCCTCAATAACAATAGATCCATCCGATTCAACGTAGCATCTAGTGAAACGCTTTGTCTCATTCCACTCATTAGCTTTACTAAGTGAACGATCGCCATTAAAAGTGGCTCTAAATTGTAAGGACGAGCCATTATTTACTAGCAATACTTTCACATCATCAATAACAAAGATATAGGTGCGGTTCCCAATCTCCGTATATGAAGACGAAACATATCCAAGGATTTTCTCTGTCATCCCAATCGTAAGTTTGTCAAATGCTTCAGCCATAGTATTGCTCTCTATTTTGAAGTGTCGATTGTCCCGCGAATTCGTTCAAAGTTAGAGGTTATGTTGTTCAATCTTGCGATGAATATAGCCAAGCAAATTGCCAAAGTCTTCAGTGGTTTATTTGAGATTAATATCAAAGTGTTCTATGTGCCCCTTATTTGTAATAGCTTTTAGCGTTAAGCCATTGCTATGTGGATGAATATGTAAATCCTTCATCCTGGGATATTTACTTTTGCTTAGTAGCCATAATCTCAACCCATTCTCCTTCCTGATAAGCTCTGCCATGATTAGTGCTCCAAAATACAAATGCTCTTTATGGGTATCTCTCGTCTCCGAGGTTGCCGGAACCGACTTCTATCTTCTACAGCTAGGATACCCAGCAGTGAGTGCCGCCTAACGGTGAAGCTCGACGGCGGCAAGCCACCTATGACTTCACCCGATCGCTTAACGCCCGCCCGTTGCAGCGCAGTGTTAGCCTGCCCTAAACTTAGGTATACACAACCCAACTGTCTGTATACTGTCTGTATTATGAGCTATCGCGACATCATTACGATTGAGCCCGATAAGCGTGGCGGCAAGCCCTGCATCCGCCGAATGCGGATTACGGTCTACGATGTCCTGGGTTGGTTAGCGGCTGGCATGTCTACCACTGAAATCATTGATGACTTCCCAGAATTGACCGAAACCGACATTAGGGCCTGCTTGGAATTCGCCGCCGATCGCGAACATCGTTTAGTTGCATCGGTAAGTGCTTCTTGAAACTGCTGTTCGACCAAAACCTTAGCCGAAAGCTGGTCAATCGGTTGGCTGACATTTTTCCTGAATCAAGCCACGTTCAGTTCCACAACTTAGCTGAGAAAACAGATACCGAGATTTGGGATAGTGCAAGGGCTGCAATCCAGATATCGTTTTCAGGTAATGGACGACCCTTGAGCCTTAACATGTTTTTGACTTCACCGTATTGCCGCGCGGTTTCAGCGTCACATACCAATATTGTGCTGCCAGCAACTAATTCATCAACTCTTGCTAAGTTTGCTTCAACTCGTCCTGACTTTCTAGCTCCGTAACACAGCTCACCAATGACAATGCTTGGAATGAAAACTTCACTGGCTTGAGCAAGATTTTCTTTAACGATCGCCTCATCTGCAAAAAGGGCAATAACGATGTTGGTATCGATCAAAAACCTACCATTCATCGATATCTACCCGCTCACAATCTTGCTCGATCGCCTCACGCATTAATTGAATGTCATCAGAGGGAATTGAACCAGCGAAACGCAATAATTGATGACCTGGTGTACCTCGAACTTTCGCTTTTACTAGCGATCGAACGAACTCAAGCACCTGCCTTTGCAAGGGCTGAGGCAAGACCTTCAATTGTTCAACAACTTCGTCGATGATAGGAATACTCATACTGCCCTCCTTGTTACCAACCTACACTGCTTATCCAGAGAGCGGTAGAACAGTAGAACTTGTAGAACTTAATGCTAACTGAGGGTTACGGGATTGCCTTCACCGGGGGCTTCAGCAGCATAACGTTCCCAATCACCCGCCGCAGATATCCTTGAGCACTCAACCAGTAACCTCTCAACGGTCGGGTGCATGGGCGTTGTTATGCCGTCGGAATCATCAAAAGCATCAAGCAACCTGAAGTGTTCTGGGTTCGGGAATCACTTCACCTTCTGCCTGCCAGGCCTCCAGGTACATTTCAATCACTTCTTCCCCATTGCGGATAGCTTCTTCACGAGTTTTTCCGTGAGTGCAAGGCATCACGACAAGATCAGAAAACTCCGGGATCGTGACCAGGAAAAGCCGATCTTCATCAGACCATTGAACAATCATGCTGTATCGATTCATGAATCCCTGTCCTCTCTCAACTCTTCTAGTTCAGCCTGTAGTTTTGCTAGTTGTTTTTCTAGGTAGAGCGGCACATCGTCTCCATCCTTGCCTGGAATTGTCAGTGTTTTTCCAATCAAAGGATGCCGCCAGCGCTCATGGCTACCTTTGCCGCGCTTGGGTAGGTAAACAAACCCTTCACGCGCAATCTGGGCTTTCAGCTCTCGAATTTTCCGGGGCATGGATATTATTTTGGCGTTCTACTCTATTTTCTCACTTCCAAACTTTTCAAGCCACTGTTACGCAGCATTCCTTCGTACCTTTGCTCGTAACTGACTCAAATGCCGCCCAAAGTCTCCACAGAAAACGTTTTGGATTCCACTAGAAAACACCTCTAAATTATGCTTTTGGACAACATCTTCTAAATCAGCCAACCAGGAGCAATATATCTCGTCATCAAGGAGTTTTTGCTTCCATTGATAGTAAATATACTCATGAAAGATTAGCCACTGAACCAGCATCTCCCGATAACGCAGTCGAGCAATTTCACCATCTTGCTCAAGCTTTCGACCATAGCTGTACCAGAGTTCTGCAAGATCGGCATTTTGAATTAACAGCGAGTTAAACGCCCCTGCTTGCTCTGCTAGCGATCTCGCATTTTCCGACTTCGCCAGCCTAACGCCCTCCCGCAACTGATACCAAATGAAACCTAATGAGACAACAACCAGTACCGCTTGGGCAATTTGAGAAATATTTGCAAGATCTTGTAAGGTCATTATCTACTCCACCACCAACCCCAGAACACTACCTCACTAATAATCTCATGCTGGCTTGACCGTCAACGCCAACAGATACGGTTCCGGTGTGCCCCCACCGATAGCTTGAGACGGCATAACAATTTATTAGACGGAAACTTTCCACATAAAACCCCATATAAGCAGATTAGGCAGAAAAATTCTATCTAACGCCCCCTGGGGGGGATTAGGTGGACGATTTCAGTATAATCACCCTTCCGACCGAACGTCCAGGCTTCTTAAGATTGACTTAGTATTTCCCAGCACAAGTATTCCCAAACCATGCAACCTCCTCCCAAGAAGCTGCTCGATCGCGTGCGCGACGCGATCCGAGTCAGGCACTACTCCTACCGTACCGAACAAACCTACATTCAATGGATTCGCCGCTACATCCTCTTTCACAACAAGCGCCATCCTAATGAAATGGGAGTACCAGAGGTTGAAGCATTTTTGACCCACTTGGCAGTACAAGATCGAGTAGCAGCAGCTACTCAAAATCAAGCGCTTAGTGCAATACTCTTCTTGTACAAAGAGATCTTAGGTCGCCCCTTAGAAGGAGTTGACGCTATCAGGGCTAAGCGTTCTCGTAGGCTCCCTACAGTTTTGACTGTCGAGGAAGCGCGGTTGGTGATTCATCAAATGTCAGGTGTTCATCGTCTCATTTTTTGGAACGTCGCATCCGCCGTCTTCAGCGCCGACTCAAACACCTGGCGATTGTCATCCATCACCCCCGGATTGTCCGAATTGAACACAAACGACTTGCGCTTCAGATACATCTCCCGCAACTCGTCCTCGCTGTCCCAGGTGCTATTTTCCACCGCCAAATTGACATTCGACGCATAAGACCCCGACGCATTCGAGAAGATCCGCGTCGCCGCCTGACGAACGTTGACCCCCATCTCCTCCGCCGGCTCCAGGGCATGTTTGCGGACAAAATTCATTTCCAGCGGCTCATCCGCCTCCGCCGCCAACTTCACTGCCCGATCCAGCAGCGCCATTTGGTTAATAATAGGGCAGTGTAAACACAGGGCACGATTGCGGTGAAATTTGCATTCATTATCGATCCCATCAACCGACTCGATCCGGGTCACGACACCAGCGTTGCATTCATGGAAGCCGCGCAACGGTTGGGTCACGAAGTTTGGATAACCCAAGCCGACCGGTTGAGCATCGCCGATGGAAAAGCTTGGGCGCTGCTCGATGCAGTGCGCCTCACCCCGGTCGAACTCCGAGACGGACGCTGGTTTGCGCCCGAACATTGGTACGCCCTCGGCGATCGCGCCTTGCAGTGTCTCGATCGCATGGACGCGGTGTTTATGCGTACCGATCCCCCCGTGACCGTCCCCTACCTCTACGCCACTTACATTCTCGACTACATCGATCCGAGCAAAACGCTGGTGGTGAATGCCCCGAGGGGGTTGCGAGCGGCGAACGAAAAAATGTACGCCCTGCAATTTCAAGACGTTATCCCCGAAACCATCGTCTCTCAAGACAAAAACGTGATTCGAGAATTTGTCGAACCGCGCGGTCAAGCGATCCTCAAGCCACTAGGGGGGAAAGCGGGCGAAGGCATTTTCTTTATCGAAGGGGGCGATCGCAACTTTAACTCCCTGATCGAAATGAGTACCCTGCAAGGCAAAATGCCCGTGATGGTGCAAGCCTACCTCAGCGAAGCCAAACTCGGCGACAAGCGGATTGTCCTGCTCGATGGCGAACCGATTGGCGCGGTCAACCGGATTCCCACGGGAAGCGAATTTCGAGGCAACATGGCAGTGGGCGGTCGCGTGGAGAAGACCGACATTACCGATCGCGAACGCCAAATCTGCGAGCGAGTCGCGCCCCAGTTGCGCCAAGACGGACTGTACTTCGTCGGACTCGATATCATCGGCGGCTATTTGACCGAAGTAAACGTCACCAGTCCCACCGGAATTCGCGAGATCGATCGCCTTGAAGACACCCGTTTGGGTCAAACGACGATTGAATGGGTGGCTGCACAAGTCGAGTCAAAAGTCAAGCACTAATCCAAAATCTCGACCAGTCCCCGTTCGCCATCAATCCGTACCCGCTGACCGTCTTGCAGTCGGCGCGTTGCGGCTTCAATGTTCATCACAGCCGGAATTCCGTATTCCCGCGCCACGATCGCCCCGTGAGACAGCCGTCCGCCCACCTCGGCAATGACGCCGCCCGCTTGCGCCAACAGCGGTGCCCATCCGGAATCGGTATAGGGCACCACTAAAATCGTATTGCGATCCAGTCCCGACAGGGTTTGCAACCGTTGCAAGATCCGAATTGTCCCCTCGGCTTGCCCCGTACTGACGCCAATGCCCTGAAGTTGCCGTCCGGCGGGGCGATCGCTGCTTAAGAGGGGGATTTGAGGCGGCGTTTGACCGTACACCAGGGCGGGCACCGATTCGATCTGGCAGTCTCGCTCGAATTGCGATCGCCGTCCCGCCACAATTTGGGGAATTAACTCGATTAACTCCTGCTTTTGCTCGGCGATACTTTCGCGAATTTCGGCAAAATCCAAGAAAAACAGATCCCCCGGCTGCGAGAGAATCCCCGCTTGCAGCCAAATCTGCTCCAGAGCCACAAACGTCCAGCGCAATTGAGCCAGCAGTTGGCTGTAAACCGCCGTCACGCGACCGCGCAAGTCCAGACGCCGCTGCACCGTTTTCGCCTTCCACCCCGTTACCTGGGGACGTTCCTTGGCGGGTGGGGGATTGAAGAGAAATTGCGCGAACAACTCCCGCACGTGGCGGCGATCTTCTGCCCACGTGGGAACGGCAATATCGGTCGCCACATCGCTGAGATAGCCGTAGCGATCCACGAATTGCTCGAACTGCTCTAAAATTGCCTCGCCTTCAGTCATTTCCGCCAGGGTGGCAAATAGTTGCGGCGTATCGCTCTCGGAGGCAACCGGGGTGAGCGGATCGAGATCCGGCAACAGGTGACGCGCCGCGATCGCCAAGTCCCGCAAAGCTTGCAAAGCTTCCACTTCCGGCGTGCCGCTACCGGCGAGTTGGGTGTCGTCCACCCGCAGAATCGCCTGTCGCAGCGACAAACTCAGCGGTGCCAGAATGCTGTAATAGGTAGCGCGTTCGAGAACGTCGAGAATGTCATCCGCGCGATCGAGCAACTGGGACGGGGATTGCAGCGGTTCGATCGCCTGTTGGTGAATGCGACACGCCGGTCGCTCCTCCAGTCGTGCCAGAACCGGGGCGAAATAACGGCGATCGTCGGCGCGGAAATCCCCCTCCAAACGCCACTCCCGTCCCAGCAGGCGCGTTAAACCGGGCACGTTGCGAATCGTCGAACTCAACGGCGGCTTGCTAAACGAACTGCCTCGGGTAAGGAATTCCAAACTCTCGGCAGGCAGACCCATGCGGCGGAAAATTTGTCCCAGCAGCGACGCATTAAAATAGGCGCGGGCGTAGTGCAGGGTCGCCGTTTCGTTAAAATCCAACCCTTCGGCGCGATCGCCGAGGACTAGGGTAAAAATTTTGCCCCAAACCCCGCAAGTCAGCGGACGGTTGATCGACCACGTCAGCGGGCGAATCGTCCCCGGAATCACCTCCGCAGCAATTTTGCGCGTCCAAATCGGCAGCAGCGTGGTAATCGGGCGAGATTGCAACAACCAAAGTTGGCGACCGTCGTAAGTCCACTCGATATCTTGCGGAATGCCGTGATAGCGAGTTTCGATGTGGCGGGCTAAAAACGCCACTTGCCGCAATAGGTGTGGGGGAACGTCTCCCGGTTCGCCTTCGAGGTCTAATTCCACCTCCTCCGGAAGCCGCCAATCGTCGCCCCGCTCCTCAACCAGCGCCTCGGGAATCCAAATGCGGTACTGTTCTGGGGTTGCGTGTCCCGACACCACCCGCGAGGCTTCCCCCGGTAAAGCTTCCACCGCCACCGCATCGCCGTGACGGGTCATCGGATCGCGACTGAACGCCACCCCCGAAAACACGCCGCGCACTTGTTGTTGCACCGACACCGCCATCGCCCCCTCCCTCGTGCCGCGATCTTGGCGGTAGCGCACCGCCGACGGGCGATCGTAAGAGGCAAAACACTGAGAAATTGCCGCTTTCAGCGCTTCTCGATCCGTCACGTCCAGGATGGTTTGGTACTGTCCGGCTGCCGATGCCGTTTCGGTATCTTCCCCAATTGCCGACGATCGCACCGCCAACGGTGCCTCGGGGGACGGGTCGAGATAGTCGATTAACGGTTGCGGGTCGTCCCCTGGCGGTAGCACCCATCCTTGAGGAACCGGATAGCCCCACCGCTTCAATTGCGAGAGCGCCGCCGCCTTTTGCCCCACCTGCTGGGGATCTAAGGAGCGATCGAGCGACACGATCGCCTTATCGCCTCGAAAAAAGCGGAAAACGTTTCGGGTTTTCACTTGTCCCCCCCGTGCGGGTAAATCCAGATCGTCGGGCATTTGGGTATAAATCCAACCGAGAACGACACTCAGGGCGATCGCGGCGGTAATGCGGGCACTCTGTTGGGGATAGAGCAAGCCCAACATCAACGGCAACAGCACCAACACGCCCATGCGTCCCCACTGCCGCTCTCGCAAAATCGTAAAGCCGACGCCGCCCACTAACAAGACCAACCCCGCCACGATCCAATCGTGGGCGACAATGCCCCAAGTCACGTTGGTGGTTCCGGCACCCTTACCCATCCAGTAGCGTCCCATCACCAAGGCAATCAGGGCGATCAGTTCCCATTCGGGGTGCACCGGAAAAAACTGTCGTGCCAGCAAAACTGTCGCGATGCCCTTTCCCGCTTCCGATACGACCGCCAAAACCCCCGTCGCCGTCCCGCCGTGATAGAACGCCGCCGACACGCTAACATTGCCCGTGCCCAGTCGCGACAGTCGCCGTCCCGCCATCAGGTAGAAAATGCCTTCAATTAACGGCAATCCCCCCAGTACGGGACAAACGATAAAAACGACGAGCGCGCCCCAAACTTGTGTCAGTGTCATAAATTAGAGCTTTTGACACTCCCCTGCCTAAAGGCGAGGGGATTCTTCATTCACAGACCCAACTTG
>CAYQUF010000191.1:0-8762 GCA_964420595.1 uncultured bacterium | reverse complement strand
CAAAAATCCCCCAGCAGGCGAGCTACTGGGGGAGAAAGGCGCAAGCGAGTTGCACCGATGGGTTTAGCTAGAATTTATCGCTTCAGCGACTCTTCCAACTTGGCAATGTCGAGCAGCGTCTTCATCACCGAGTCGGGGTTCAAGCTGATCGAATCGATACCTTCTTCCACCAGGAAGCGAGCGAACTCGGGATAGTCCGACGGTGCTTGACCGCAAATGCCGATCTTGCGACCGTTCTTCTTAGCCTTTTGAATCACCATCTGCACCATATCCTTGACCGCCTTATTACGCTCGTCAAAGATGTGAGCCACCAACGAGGAGTCGCGATCGAGACCCAAGGTCAACTGAGTCAAATCGTTAGAACCAATCGAGAAGCCGTCGAAGATCTCGCTGTACTGATCCGCCAGAATTACGTTACTGGGGATTTCGCACATCACGTAGACCTGCAAGCCGTTTTCGCCGCGCTTGAGACCGAATTTCTCCATCGTCTCTAGCACTTTGCGACCTTCTGCGGGAGTCCGGCAGAACGGAATCATCGGGATCACGTTGGTCAATCCCATTTCGTCGCGTACCCGCTTGAGCGCCTTGCACTCCAATCCGTAGGCTTCGGCATACTTGGGATCGTAGTAGCGAGAGGCACCGCGCCAGCCGATCATCGGGTTTTCTTCCTTCGGCTCGAACTGCTGACCGCCGAGGAGGTTGGCGTACTCGTTGCTCTTGAAGTCGGACATGCGCACCACCACCGGGTTGGGATAGAACGCCGCCGCGATCGTACCGATGCCGTGTGCCAGTTTATCGACGAAGAACTCGGGACGGTTGTCCTTGTACAGCGCGGTCAACTTGGCAATTTCTTGCTTCACCGACTGGTCTTCGAGTTCGTCGAAGTGCAGCAGTGCCAAGGGGTGCGCTTTGATGTGGTTGGCGATAATGAACTCGAAGCGAGCCAAGCCGACGCCGTCGCAGGGGATGGCGGACAGACCGAAGGCTTCTTCGGGGTTGCCCACGTTCATCAAGATCTTGGTCTTGGTACTGGGTAAGTTGTCGATTTGCGTTTCTTCGACTTCAAAGGGTACCAGACCTTCGTAAACCTTACCTTCTTCCCCTTCCGAGCAGCTCACGGTAATTTCTTGACCGGTGCTGATGTCATCGGTAGCGGTTCCGCAGCCGACGATCGCCGGGATGCCCATTTCGCGGGCGATAATGGCGGCGTGGCAGGTACGTCCGCCTTGGTTGGTGACGATCGCGCTGGATTTTTTCATGATCGGCTCCCAGTCGGGGTCGGTCTTGTTGGTGACCAAGACTTGACCTTCCTCGAATTCGGCAATGCGATGTACGTCGAGGATGACGTTGGCTTTGCCTTGACCGATCATTTCGCCGACTGCGCGACCGGCAACGACCACGTCGCTAGTCCCTTGCAGCTTGTAGTTGCGCACGACGCTGCGCGATTTTTGCGATTGGACGGTTTCCGGACGAGCTTGAACGATAAATAGGTCGCCGGTAATGCCGTCTTTTGCCCACTCGATGTCCATGGGGGTGTCTTTGCCCCGGACTTGGCTGTAGTGGTCTTCAATAATGCACGCCCACTTGCCGAGGGTGAGGACTTCGTCGTCGCTGATGCAGAATTTGCCGCGATCGGGATCGGCGACGGGGACGTTCTTGGTCAGCTTGGAGCCGCCCACGTCGTAGACCATTTTGATTTCTTTACTGCCCAGGCGCTTTTCGAGAATGGGGCGCTTGCCTTCTTTCAGGGTCGGCTTGAACACGAAGTATTCGTCCGGGTTGACCGCACCTTGCACCACGTTTTCGCCCAATCCGTAGGCGGCGGTGATCAAGGCGGCGTTCTTGAATCCGGTTTCGGTGTCGATGGAGAACATCACGCCGGAGGTCGCCAAGTCGGAGCGCACCATTTTCTGGACGCCGACGGAGAGGGCAACGCTGAATTCGTCGAAGCCGTCAATGCGTTCGGCGTATTGGTGGCGGTAGGAAATGGCGCGATCGGTAAATAGCGAGGCGAAGCACTTGTGGCAGGATTCGAGGACGCCTTTGACGCCGTGGACGTTGAGGTAGGTTTCTTGCTGTCCGGCGAAGCTGGCGTCGGGCAAGTCTTCGGCGGTGGCGCTCGAACGGACGGCAACGTCGAGGTCGCTGCTAAATTTCTTGCACTCTTCTTGGTAGTCCGGACCGAACCGCTCGCAAAATTCGACGTTGGAACCGTAGCGATCGCACAGTTTTAAATAGGCATCGCTGATGGCATCGCGCAACTCCTCGGGGAACGGGGTGTTCATCACCAGGGCGCGTGCCTGCTTGCCGCGTTCGCGCAGGTTGTTGACGTCGTCGAGATCCAGGTCGGAGAACAACTGGCGCAGTTTTTCTTCCAGACCGGCTTTCTCGATGAAGTAACGATAGGCATAAGCCGTGGTGGCGAAGCCCGTGGGGACGCTGACGCCTTTCGATCCCAGTTGTTGGATCATCTCGCCCAAGGAGGCGTTTTTACCGCCCACTAGGGGGATATCGGCGATTCCAACTTCTTCAAACCACAAGACGAATGCTTCATCTTTGGAGCGTGTAGATAGAGATTCTGGAGCTGTCGAAACCATAATTTTATTTTTCCTCTCACCTCAGATTTACTTCAATCGTAGCAAGGTCAATCCGCTGAGTTTTAGAATTTAAAAAAGACTACAGATTTGCCTTTTGTATCGATGATAACCCGACTCGATTCGGGCTGAGTTTGACACCTTGCAGGTTGTTTATCGGCTAGCCCTAACAACTCAGCTAATTGTTAGTCTAACGGTGCGATAAAGTCCGCTCAGGTAAATATTATGAGATCCAATCGAAGTTCGACGAGAATTTAATAGTTTCTTTTGAAGTTTGCCGATCGCTGCGCTTCCTTCTGCCAATCGCTTTGTATTGAGATAAGCTATAGGAGAGGGGCAGTTTGAGGATCGGGTCGGATACTGGCGATCGCCCCTTTACCCATTATCCTATCGAGCGATCGAACCCGACCAATCCCCCGATAGCATGAAATTATGACAACTCTCTACTGGCTGCTGGTAATCCTGATGGCGCTTGGCGCGGTGGGCGCGATGATTCCTAGCGTTCCGGGGGCGAGTCTGATTGTCATTGCCATCTTGGTGTGGGGCGGGGCGAGTGGCTTTAGCGGTTTGGGCGTGGCGTTAGCGGTGGCGATCGCGGTCTTATTCCTCAGCGTGGCGATCGACCTCCTCTCGACCTATTGGGGGGCAAAGCAAGCGGGGGCGAGCAAATGGGGGCAGATCGGCGCGATCGTGGGATTGCTGTTGGGGATGTTCGGTTTGCTACCCGCCTGGCTCATTGGCGGACCGATCTGGGGAATCATTGTCGGAGCGCTGCTTGGGGCAATTGTGGGCGAGTATCTCTATCAAAGAGATTTGGCGCAGGCGTTCAAGGCTGGCATCGCGGTGGTGGTCAGTTCTGCGATCGGCAATTTAATCCAAGGGTTGCTGGCGATCGCTGCGGTTGTAGCATTTATCATGACGACCTCCCCATCTTCCTAACCTTGCTTTTCCGGAACGATTGTAAAGAATTTGAAGACAAACAACTGTAGTACAGACTACATCTTCTTCATTCGAGCTGAATTCGTGAAACCAGAGAAAATTACCGTACTGGGCGAGTCGCTATATCGAGTCAATCCAAATCTCCTTCACTGGCGAGAGGGCGATCGAAATCGACGGCTGTGGTATCAGGGGGAGGAGCCGTATTTCGATTTATTTTTTGAATTTTGCGGCGATCGCCTCAGTTGGTTTCAAGTCACGTTTCGGGGACGATGTCTCTGGCTCGATTGCCAGACGTTACAGTTGCAAACCGGAACGACCAACGAGTTACGAACGGATGACATTAGTTACTACAGTGCGAGTAAATTAATCGATCGAGATTGTCAGCTCGACGTTGAATTTATTGGCTTTACGCGCGCGCTGTTGCAAACTCGTTCGGACGATCCCGCTTTTCGCCAAGCGCTCGACGCCCTCGATCTCGCCCGCGATCGCGATTCCATTTCCCTTGAATGAAATCCAAAGTCGGGCGTAAAATAGAGGAATATCGCTATTTTCGCGTTGGCGAATTGACAATTTCAGCCACTTACCGAACTCGGCATGAAACGCCCCATTTTCATCGGCGATCGCGATCGTCAAGGCTTTGTTTGCGCCTATCGAGACGGACTGCTCGTGTTCGTCCCGACCCGAGTGCGGCAATGGAAACCCTATCTATTACTCCATAGCGGCGAAGTGTATCGCAGCCTGAGCAGTTTGAGTCGATCGACCGCCATTGCGTTTGCCCGCCAGTTGTACGATTGGATCGAAGTCCATCGCGATCGCTTGCAAGCGTGGGGCTGTTGCATCGATGAATTGGGAACCCGAGTGTACCGGGAAACCAAATGGTGGCATCATTGTTTTTCAGAGTCCGACTGGCAGCAGCTTCAAACGTGGCGCGATCGCTTCGACGCCGCCTTAGAACGGCTCAAGCAGCAACGCCGCCAACAAGCGCAACAATTACTGCAAGAAGGGTTTTGCCCCCACTGCCATCGTCCGACGATCGCGATGATGGTGGACTGTCCCCACTGTCATTTACCGTACGATGCCTTTGGCGTTCCCTGACTTGAGGCAAGGGGGATGGGGGACACTGTCCGGTTGCCCGTTGCCTTCCTCTTTTAAAAGATTGCGAGATTTAAATCAACGTCATTCAAATTGCTACGATTTGTAAACTTTTTTGTTGCAAATTTTAGGCGATTTAGATATATCCAAAGTTTTTTAAACTCTCGGGTTTCGTCTATTTGTAAATGCGTTTTAATAGCGATAGCCGGGGCTAGGAACTCGCCTCGTCAAACGCTGACGACTCAAGCGCTACTCAGCAGTCAGACCTAGCAACTTGATACTCGGATGCAGCGTCCAAAACTCAACTTGAGTGAGTTGAGTAGTTTATTATACTTACCCCCTCAGAATGGGTGTGTCTGTCGGCGCACCTGTGGGAAGAACGGCAAGATATTAGAAACTCTTTTCTGAGGATATTATGAGCGATCGCCCAGAACCCGATCTAACCTCTCGCGAATTTCGCGACGAATGCTCCGTTCGCCGAACCGCACGAGTCTTAAACGCTAAACGTCAAAGCATTCTAGAGGATCTCGAACAATTAATCGGTCACATGGCATTAATCGTGCCAGCCGCCTCGCCAGCGGATCGAGATCCCGAATCGACCAGTCGGATGGTCGAAGAAGCACTCGCACGGCTTGGCGACGAAGCCTTTACCCAACTGGTTATTGAAGTCATGCAAAAATTTCACTGACGGCGCGATCGAACTTAACCCTAATTGCAGCCTCCCTTCAGTGCCAATTGAAGGGTTTTGTCGTTCGCGTTTGCTTGTTTTAGCCAAACCCGCCAGAATCCTCCGCTTCAATCCAAGATTTGAAGCGAGAAATGGATGGCGGTTCCCCTATGATATGATGTCGATGGTCACTCTAATTTACCCGGATGCTGAAGGTCGTCAAGGTTAGGTTATACCCGAACCAGCAGCGGAAGCAATCGCTGGAGCAATCCATCGGCAATTGCCGATGGCTGTGGAACTACAGCCTGAACTTGATGAGCCAAACCTATAAAGAGACCGGGAAAGGGCTATCCAGCTACGACATCAATACGAATTTTGACCTGCGGGATGCGGGGCAAAGCCTACTGTCCAAATGTAAGACCCAACTGTAGAGGACGTAAGAAATCTACGGTTGGGCAATTTGTTGGGTAGGAAGCCGTTAGTGTAATCTTTGATTCAATAGCGGTAGTTCACCGATCGTCTTCGAGCGGCACCGACATGCGATCGAGTTCCGGTAACTGAACGGGGGCTTCTTCTTCTTGCGGCACTTCCACCGGTTCTTGTTCCACTTGGGGCAACTCCAGCGGTTGCGGTTCTTCCACGGGTTTTCCTTGCGGTTGCTTCGTCGGAACCAGTGCCGGTAAGGGTTCGGACGGCTGTTCGATCCAATAGCTCGCCACGGGCAACGTGTGTTCGAGATCTTCGAGCAATCGGGGAATCACCATGACCGCATTCAACTCGCCAATGCGTTCGGCTTCGTACATCCCGATCTCGACAGCCACCGCCACATTTGCCACCGAACCGCGCACGATCGCCGTACACAGACCGTCCCCGATCGTTTCGTAAGCTGCCAGTTGCACGTCCGCCCCTTTGAGCATGGCATCCGCCGCACCTACCATCGCCGGAAATCCGCGCGTTTCGAGCAAACCGATCGCCTGATTGCTCAAGCGAGAATACCCTCGCTCCTGTTGGGTCAGGTGCAGCAAGCGAGAGCCAATCGGAAAGACCGCTTCGAGGTTCGGCATCGGTCGGGCGATAACCAGTTTAGACATGAGCTGTCCGAACTGTTCGGCGGTTTTTGCCCCTTCTTCCACTGCCAAGCGCACGTCGGCAGTTTTCCCGCGCACGATCGCCGTACAGTAGCCGCTGCCAATTTTTTCATAGCCGACGAGGGTGACTTCTGCCGATTTCAGCATCATGTCGGCTGTTCCCACGATCGCCGGAAAGCTACGGGTCGAAACCAGACCGAGGGCGCATTCTCGCAAATCGGGCAACTGTCGCACTCGATCGCGAGCCGCTGATAATTTCGATCGCGTTCCCATATTAGACATTTACTATTACCTTCCTGGTGAAGATATTTTAAGACCGTGACGTACTATTTTTCCTTCTAACTATTCTATCTGCTTGGCGAAGGAGAAAGCAGGCAAGGTCGCCAAACGATCGCTCGATCGGTTCGCACTCGAACAAACCGGAAAATTGCGCTTTCGCTCTCCCCATCTTCCCCTCTCCCCTTCCCCCTCGCCCTCATTCTGGTAGGCTAGATCCGGACTCTATAGAATTCTTTATACGATTTATGAGACGATTTCAATCTATTGTGGCTTGGTGCCTCGCCCTGTTTGCGGTCTTCCTAGTCAGTTGCGGATCGGGCGAGACAGCTCAAGCGCCAACCTATGACGAAACGCAGATCGAGCAAATTCAAGATTACGCGGCTGAAGTGGTTGCCACGCGAGATCGCCTCGAAGAACTCGAATCGCTGATCGAAGAGCGCGAATGGATCGATGTCGATTCGCTCATCCACGGGCCGCTGGGCAACCTGCGCCGTAGCATGTCGAAAGTCAGTCGCAATTTGCTGCCTGCCGATCGCGAAGCCGCCCAACAAGCGGCGAAAGATTTGTTCGGACATTTAGAGGCGCTCGATCGCGCGGCGGAAGAACGCAAATATGCTGAAGCCGTCCGCAATTACGAAGATGCTCTGGTCGATTTCGATCGCTTCTTGAAGCAGATTCCCGGCAACCAAGCCTTACAAGCGAGCAGCTAGGACGGCTGGGTAGGGGCGCGATCGCTCGCGTCTCTACAGCCTTCTTTTTGAAGTTCGAGGCGATCGCATTGCCTCCTGTCGTTCCCAATTTGCCAGCGCAATTTTGAAAACGATGAGTCACGCTGCCATTATCGGATGCGGTGTCGTCGGTGCCGCGATCGCCTACGAACTCAGTCGCGTTCCCGGATTGACGGTCACCGTCCTGGAGCGCCAATCTCCGGCTGGCTCGGCGACGAGGGCGGCGTTGGGAGTTCTGATGGGGGTCATCAGTCAAAAGGCAAAGGGTCGCAATTGGCAGTTGCGGCGCGAGAGCGTGGAACGATACGATACGCTGATTGACGAACTCGAAGCCGTTGTCGGTCGCCCCATTCCCTACAACCGCAATGGCATTTTAAAGCTTTGTTTTGAAGGAGACGATTTAGAGCGTTGGCAGAGTTTGGCACAAATCCGCCAGCGTCAGGGATTCGACCTCAAGTTGCTTTCGACCGACGAGGTGCGATCGCGCTATCCTTACTTGCACTGCGATCGCGTTATCGGGGCGGTTTATTCCCCTGACGACCGACAGGTGGCTCCCGTCCCCCTCACTGAAGCCTTGGTCGAAGCCGCACGCGCCAACGGGGTGAATTTCCGGTTCGATACCCATGTCAGCGGGGCGCAAGTGGCATCTCAGGGGAGCGATCGTCGCGTGGAGGCGCTCACGTTAAACCTAGACGGCGATTGCTTGCCCGTCGATTGGGCGATCGTCGCTGCGGGTTTGGGTTCGACCCCGTTTACCGCCGCCCTTTCCCAACCGGTCGAAATTGGAGCGGTGTTGGGTCAAGCGGTGCGGGTTCGGCTGGATGCTCCCTTAGAAGAGGCGCGATCGCAACCCGCCATTACCGGCGACGACATTCACATTGTCCCCCTGGGCGAGTGCGAATACTGGATCGGCGCAACGGTCGAGTTTCCCAACGAAGCGGGTGAAGTCGCCCCCGACCCCCAACAACTGGAAGCCGTGTTAGAAGGGGCGATCGAATTTTGTCCGGCGATCGAAAACGCCCAAATCCTCGATCGCTGGTTCGGTTTGCGTCCCCGACCGCAAGGACAGCCCGCCCCCGCGATCGAACAACTCGACGGTTATCAAAATGTTTGGCTGGCAACCGGTCACTATCGCAACGGTATATTGCTGGCTCCCGCCACGGCAAATCGGATTCGAGCGGCGATCGTGGCAGAGTTATCGAGCTAGAGCGTTCGTCAGGGACACGCTTCCGGTTAGCCTCGTTCTCGCCTGATGGGGACGGATCGCTGCTCTATCGCCATCCGGTTATCCGACCGCTGTCACCGGCAGCCGCGCCGCTAGAATGAAAGCGAATGAGTTGCAAGGGCAATCCATGGCTGTCAAGAAACAATTTAG
>CAYQUF010000190.1:1295-8847 GCA_964420595.1 uncultured bacterium | reverse complement strand
AAAGCATTGACTACAAACCTATGCCAATCGCGCCAGTCGTTCGACCCAAAATACCGCTTCCGCCGCGAAACAGGGACGACATCCCAAATTCTCGTACTCAACGGATTCTAAGCGCGTTTTCCAACGTTCGATATCGCTCAATAACCGTTTCGCATTCGAGTCCGATAACCGATCGAGCGCCGAAGGTAAATGTTCGATCGCCCAGTGCAGGTCACCGCACCGACGGCATTTATCCTGCTTGACCGCCGCATGAAGCTCGACGATCGCCTTTTTCAATCTTTCGTTTGCTGTTGCCATCGTTACACGTCCTAAATCACAAGAAATCGTTCAAAGATTCACCCTGTCGTGCTAAAAATCGAGCGCACGATCTTCTGCCCGCGATCGCGTCAAACGTCACGGGATCTCGAACTTTCAATCTTTATTGCGGCTAAATGCCGATCGCGCCAATTGCAACCAAACATTCCACTCTATCTCTATTTTACCGAGTGATTTCAAGCCCTTCAGAATGCCTCCGAACCGCGCAAAGTTTATTTAAAAATGTACAAGCTCGTTCACGTGTTGAAGTCATCGACCACAACGCGATCGCGCCCTTGACCCTTTGCTTGATAGAGTGCCCGATCTGCGGCTGCAATTAACGCTTCAGACGTACTATACGGACTCGGTCGCGTCATCGCTACCCCCACGCTCACCGTCACTTGAGACGAAACCGGCGAATTCACATGGGTGATGTGTAACGCCGCCACGCGATCGCGAATTTCCTCAGCGACCTGCACCGCACCGGCTTCTGGCGTATTGGGCAAAATGATGGCAAACTCTTCACCCCCGTAACGCGCCACCAAATCCGCCGGACGCTTGGCACACTCGCGCAATACCCCTGCCAGCCGCCGCAAGCACTCGTCCCCAGCTTGGTGACCGTAAGTATCGTTATAGCGTTTGAAGAAATCCACATCGCACATAATCAGCGAGAGAGGCAATTGTTCTCGCGCCAAAATTTTCCACTCTCGTTGCAAGCTCAGATTGAATTGACGGCGATTGGCTACGCGGGTCAACCCATCCAGATGTGCTAGTCGGTGTAACTCGCGATTGGCAGACTCGAGTTGTCCGTAGAGTTCGCCTTGCTGAATCGCGATCGCCAATTGGGTAGACAGTTGTTTGAGCAACCGTCCCTCGTCGGGATGCCAGCGTCGCGGGTGGCTGCACTGATGGGCAATCGTCAATCCCCAGAGGCGATCGCCATTTAACACTGGAACCACCAGATTGGCTTTCACCTCAAACCGCTCCAACAGGTCAATATGACATTCGTCCAAACCCGCCTTGTGAATATTGGCGATCGCCTTGACCCGTCCCTCGCGATACTGAAACACGTAATGGTCGCGAAAGCACGGATCCTCGATCTGCGTGCCCAGAATCGGCGTCCATTCTGCCGCCACCGATTCCACCTCCACCACGCCGCTCCAGTCACTAAAGAACCGATAGAGCAACACGCGATCGCAGCCGAGAAACTGCCGCACCTCCGCCACCGCCGTATTCAGAATGTACGACAAATCCAACGACTCGCGAATGCGTTGGGCAATTTGCGCCACCAACTGTTCTCGCCGAGCTTGCTGGCGTAAGGCAATTTCGACCTGTTCGCGATCGCGAATTTCCTGGCGCAACGCCTGATTCACCCGTTCGAGTTCCCGAGCGTGCAACCAAAGTTGGGGAGGGGTGGGCATCATCGCCTTCGACACTAATTCGATCGCCCCGGAAGGCTTATCCGGTTTCAAGGCGCGATCGCGGTTGGCTTTGGCTTCGCGCAACAACTGCTCGATCTCCGCCGCCGGTCGCGGTCGGCTAAACCAATACCCCTGCGCCAAATCGCACTGAATCGAGCGCAAAAAAGCCAACTGCTCCTCCGTTTCGACCCCCTCCGCCAGCACCCGCAAGTTCAATCCCTTCCCCAACGCCATCACCGACGCCGCGATCGCCGCATCGCTGGGATCGTCCGTCAAATCCGCCACAAACGACTTATCGATCTTCAGCGTATCCAGGGGCAAATGCTTGATCGCGCTCAGAGAAGAATACCCCGTGCCGAAATCGTCCATGGCAATTTTAATCCCCATCTGCTGCAACTTCTGCAAGACGGTCGTGGCATACTCGATATCTCGCACCACCGTACTTTCAGTCAGTTCCAACTCTAAAGACGCCGGATCGATGTGGGTTTGGTCTAAGATGCTGACAATCGCCTCGACTAAATTCGGCTGTTGGAACTGATGTGCCGAGAGATTCACCGCCATGCGCAACGGCGTCAATCCTGCCGCTTGCCACGCTTGATGTTGCTCGCAGGCTCGGCGCAACACCCATTCGCCAATATCGGCAATCAACCCCGTTTCTTCCGCCAGGGGAATAAATCGATCCGGTCCGATCGCTCCCAACTCGGAATGCTGCCACCGCAGCAGGGCTTCAACTCCCACAATTTCAGTCGTCTTCAAATCGACTTGCGGCTGGTAATACAGTTGTAAATCATCCCGCAAAAGTGCCTTGCGCAATTCCGTTTCTAAGAACAACTTTTCGATCGCCGAGCGATTCATTTCAGGCGTATAAACTCGATAGTGATTTTTCCCTTCTTGTTTAGCCCAATGCATGGCAGTATCTGCATTTTGTAGCAGGGTTTGAGTTTCTTCGCCATCGTAAGGAGCCATGGCAATTCCCAAGCTCGCCGTTACAAACAATTCTCGTCGATCGATCTCGAACGGTTGGCTGAGGGTATCGAGCATTGATTTCGACAGGTCGGCAACGTCTTCGGCGCAGTTCAAATGTCGCAACAGCACGATAAACTCGTCGCCCCCCCAACGGGCGAGGAAATCCCCCTCTCGCAAGCATCCCCTCAACCGTTCGGCGACTTGTTGCAAGAGGCGATCGCCCGTTTCGTGCCCGAGGCTGGCATTAATTGCTTTAAAGCGATCGATATCGAGGAACGCCACCGCCAGCATTTCCCCCTGTTGGCGCATCAGGGGCAACACTAACGAGAGCTGTTCGTTAAATAAGAGACGGTTGGGCAAATGGGTCAGCGTGTCGTGAGAGGCTTGATAGCGAATCATCTCCTCGACCCGCTTTTGCATCACCGACATATACAGGTGCAGTCCCAGGGATTGCGCCAGCTTTAAATCTTCAGCACTCCAAGATCGATACTGGTCTTGTTTGATTTCGCGCCAAATTTCAAACGACTGGCGGGGTCGAGCGTTGCGTCGATCGAGATTTGACCGTCCCGCCCACAGGATTTCGGTTTGGTAGCCCTGGCGAAACACGCTCAGACAGCCGATGTAGTGGTGGCGGTATTGCAGGGGGACGATCAAAATCGAACGAATGGGCGTCGCGCCAAAAGCCTGCTTGAGAGACGGATGTTGGAGTTTCAGGTCGGATAAATCGAGGATATAGGGATCGCTCATGCCAGAATGGATCGCATTTGCCGATCGCGCCTCAGTGCGATCGCTCTCCTGACCCTCGAACGGACTGCATGGATGCGATCGCCCCTCATCGATCGGCGAGGTGGGATGGCTCTCTTTCTCTTGAGCGTGATAGGCGTCTAACCAGCTGACTGGCGATCCGTTCCGAGAGGTCATAGTTTGCGATCGAATCTCGATGGCGGCGATCAGACCTTTCCACCACGTTGTTTCTTCTAAATCGCTCGAGAGCAACTGCGGCTGATGTCCGTAGCAGTACAGGCTTGCCGATTCGCGGGGGGGTTGGGGAAGCAAGTAAAGCCGTCCGCCGCAACCTTGAAGGGCTTTGACCGTTTCTTCCAATACGCTTTGTCGGATTGCGCTTATTTCTAAGGGCGAGTGCAGCAACCGCGAGATTTGTTCGGCGGTCTGTTCGGATTGAGTTTGTCCTCGGGCGCGTTCGAGCAGGTCGGATTGAGCGATGGCGATCGAGACTTGATCCACGAGCAATTGCACGATTTGTAACTCTCGCTCGCAAAAATGCCGCGATCGCGCGTGGTGAACCGCGAGCAAGCCCCACAACCGATTGCGGTAGAGAATGGGAACGGTCAGGGAGGCGCGAACCCCCATCGAGAGCAAGTATTCGACGTGACACGGATCGACCGGGGCGTAGCGGATATCTTCAGCCGAGTCGCGATTGCCGATATTTCGATTTTTTAATTGATGCACGCTCTTGCGCGATCGCATCACATCGACGATGATGCGGGTGCGACACTGGATAAACTGCTGGCGCGATTGGGCGGGAATGTCCTCGGCGGGAAAGTGCAATCCCAACAAAGACGGCAAATTCCGATCTTGAATTGATTCTGCTACCACTTGACCGCTGCCGTCGGGATCGAATCGATAAATTTTAACGCGATCGACCTGTAAAAACGCGCGAATTTCTCGAACGGTCACCGATAGGATCTCGTCGAGTTCGAGCGATCGCCGAATGCGATCGGTAATTTGATGCAGCAGGTACTCTTGCTCCCGCATTGGATTGACCTTACAGATGCTTTAATTCAAACGAGCCAAGCAGACTAGGAATTCTGTCGATTTTCTTCTTATACTTAGTTTGACAAATGCGACCGCCGACCTCACGACAAATCGAGAAAAGTTTACAATTTCTCCCCATTCGTTTTAGATCGACATTCGATCGCGCGAGATTGAGAATTGTTTGCCTGACCCAGAAGGATCGGACGCATTTCAACTTCAACAGAGTGTTCTAGGATACAAAAAATGCAGCCAATTACCTAATCGGCACCCTAAAGCCGCAATTTCACGGAGAACCCTTGTCGTTAATTTTACCGAACTTCGGGCATCCCTTCCCTTAGTCGCCATCGACCTTTAAACTGGCTTGCATAAAATTCACAAACTGGCGTGCCGTCCGTCCGGAGCGTCCGTTGCGGCGGGTTGCCCATTCCAGGGCGCGAGACTCCAGTTCCGAGGGATCGATCGCGAGTTTAGCCCGCTCGGCGAGGTGGCGCACGATCGCCAAATAGGTTGTTTGGTCGGCAGGTTCGAAGGTCAGGGTAATCCCGAAGCGATCGCTAAAGGAGAGTTTTTCTTGGGTCGTATCCCAGGCGTGAACTTCATCGGCGACGCTGGGACGGGGACGCTCCTCGAAAAATTCGCGCACCAAATGCCGTCGGTTGGACGTGGCATACACCACCGCATTGTCGGGACGAGCGGTGGCACTGCCTTCTAACACCACTTTCAGCGCCTTAAACGCATCGTCGTCCTCTTCAAACGAGAGATCGTCCACAAAAATGATAAACTTCTGCGGCACCGATCGCAGGGGTTCGACAATCCGGGGTAAGTCTCGCAAATCCGACTTCGCCACCTCGACCAAGCGCAAATTGCGATCGCCGTATTGATTCGCCACCGCCTTGACCAACGACGACTTGCCCGACCCGCGAGTGCCGTAGAGCAAGATATGCTGGGCGGGATAGCCTGCGAGCAAAAACTCGGTATTCCGAACGAGGGTCTGTTTCTGGAACTCGTACCCCGTCAGTTCGGTCAAGGTAACGGGGTCGGGATGCGGGATGCCAATTAACTGTCCCGACTCCCATCGCAACGCCCGATAGTCGGCGAACGCGCCAATCCCGTACTGGCGATAGTACGCCGCCAAATCTTCAAGACAATCCGCCCAATGTCGCGCCTGAGCGAATGGAACTGGATGCGATTTTTCGTCCCCCTGCCAGGTTGGGGGTACACTTGGGAGTTGGCAGGTCAATTTTATCCAATCGGCGAGTTGCTTTTCACAGCAGCCATACAAGCTTTGCAAAACGTTCAAATCGTGTCTGGCGGCTTCGACCAACGCAGGAGAGAGGGCATCGAGAGACGCCGTTTGCGCCTGTCGGCTGCAGGGATTGTCGTCGCGCAGAATCCGAGCGATTAAATAATCTTGCCAACTGCACTGGTGTTGCGCCAAAGTGCGAAACCAGCGTCCGTAAGCCTCCAAGCAGGCGATCTCGCCATGAATGTCGCTATGGTATAAAGCATCGAGCAAGTCGAGAAACGCTTGTCCCACCTCACCCGATAGCACGGATTGATAGAGCAGCAGCGAGGCGGCGTGTTGCTGGAGATGTCGAATGGATTCGATCGCTCGGATGTCCATAACCGGGAAAACACGCGGAGGGCAATGTTTAGCTTACCATTCGCGCAACGCAAAATTCCCGACATTGCGGCACACATCAAGGCGGTCATCGAGATTAATTGTTCTATCTCTCCTTTAAACGCTAGGTAGGAATTTTTCATTAAAAAGTCAAGGCAATGTTCGACGACAAAAAAGCAGTTATCTTGCGTCTCTTAATGCCAGCGGTGCTTGCGATACCAACTCGCGGCTGTCCCCAATGCTCCTAACATCAATAGCGATGTTGTCGTTGAGGGTTCGGGAACGGACGCCGAGGCTTCGACAAATTGACCGCCGTATGTTTCTAAAAATTCGCGGTGTTGGTTGGTTCCAGTCCACGCAGACAAGCTGCCGTAGGTGCTGAACTCTGTATTTCCGCCTGCCGTAATTCCGGCAATCAGAAACTCGTTACCTATATTGACCAGTAATGGTCCGCCACTGTCGCCAGGTGCCGTAATCCCTTCGTTGGGAAGAGGCATCGCATCACTGTTATACGGAGATAAAGTATTGGCAAACTCAGTGCCGTCGTCAAAATCAGCCGCGAAAAGATTGGAGGTTTGATCGAGTAAATTGGCGAGGGGAAGTTCGCCATACGAATCGATAACATTGTCTGCCGCAAAACGAAAACCACCGCCGCCAAAGTCGTGTCCCGTCGAGCCCAAACCATCGAAACCGAATCCTACCATTCTGGCAGGCGATCCAATTAAATCTAGATCGTCGGCAATAAATCGTAGCGGTTTGATATTATCGTTGACTTCGCTATCTAACTCCAACACGGCGAGATCTGTGCCGTCGAACAGGTTGTTCGTATCGTCGAGTTCGAAAATATTGTCAACAAAACGCTCGAATAAAAACGTATTAAACTCATCGCTATCGTAAAATCCAACGCTCAAACTGTTAATTTCGATATCGAACATACAGTGTTGAGCGGTGAGCACGTAAGCCGGATCGATAAGGACCCCCGTACAAAAAACAGGCTCTCCAAATCGATCGAAACCAAAAATATCCGTTACGGCAGCGAACGGAAACCCTAACGAGGCAGCCCTATCCAGACCTTCATTGTTGCGAATGTCATTAATCACGATCGCTTCGGCTGGCAGTTGAGGGGCGCTAACGACTAGAACACCCATCAATCCGCCGAAGGCAGATGTACCAAGCTTCAACCAGTTCATAGTACGTGCTCGTAATTTTGATAGATTCAGTATATACGTAAGTATTAAGATCTGCCAAGTTTTTAATTAAAATCGCACATCTCTACATAGAAATTTACAGTCAAATCAGACACGAAAATTTTCTCATGACTTTTTAAAGATTGAATTGTGTCGATCGATGATTTTTGCCAGTTCGACGAGCGATCGCGCCTTTAGCACGGCAACCGACGGAATGGCAACGGTTGAAGCCCGCAGTTCCGGCATAAGTAGGGCGATCGCGATGGAGCGTTTCCAAACAACCGAAC
>CAYQUF010000190.1:0-1195 GCA_964420595.1 uncultured bacterium | reverse complement strand
AAATTCCAGCGGGCGATTTCGCTCCCGACGCGCATCCAAAACGATCGGGTCGAGGCAAATTACGAAAACGGTATCCTCACCCTGACGCTACCGAAAGCGGAAGAAGAGCGTAATAAAGTCATCAAGGTAAATGTCGGTTAATCGCGATCTCAAAGGGGCGATCGCTCGGTAAATTAATAAGATAGGGGTGTCTTAACGCGGCACTCCTATCAATCGCGATCGCTCGATGGAGTTTAACCGATGGTTTACCTTCCGGTCACGCTACTGCTGTTTATTCTGCTATTTCTCGTTTTTCCGTTTATTTGGTTTGCTGTCGCCGTTGACGTGGTAGAAGTGGCAGTTGCCAAGCTCGGATTTTCGCCGGATGTGGCGTTGGGGTTGCTCGTGGCGGTGTTACTCGGCAGTACGATCAATCTACCAATTTACCGCACCGAGTCGCCAGTGGAGACGGTGCCGGATTTAGAAAGTTTGTGGATTCGCCGGTTTTTAGGCATTCCCCTACCGAAAATGCGCCGCGAAACCCTAATTGCTCTCAATGTCGGTGGCGGTTTAATTCCCACCGGACTGGCAATTTATCAATTTTGGCAAGCCGATCCGATCGCCATTATTGCGGTGACGGCAATTGTAACGGCAGTCAGTTATTTCGCCGCTCAAATCGTACCGGGAATCGGCATTCAAATGAACCCCTTACTCGCACCTCTGATGGCAGCATTATGCGCGTTGTTAATTGCTCCCGAACAAGCTCCTCCCGTTGCCTTTGCTGGGGGAATTCTCGGGACGCTGATTGGCGCGGACGTGCTGCATTTGAAGGAAATCGAACGCATGAGTCCGGGAATTCTCAGTATTGGCGGGGCGGGTGTCTTTGACGGCATTGCCTTGTGCGGTTTATTTGCCCTATTGCTGACCTAAATTAGATGGATGGAGGTATACCTGCCATGAGTACGTTTCACTATCGAACCGTTCGTTGGGTTGCCTTCGATCGCGGCAATATTCCGACCGACTGGCACTATCAAGAAACCGTTTGGAGCGATGGAGTTCGAGATCTGGAATATTGGGACGATCTCGATGACTGGATATTCTTACCGCGATGGTATCGGATGGCGCTACCGTCTGTGTCCGCTGACAATTGGTCGGACGATGGGGGAGTTCGCGTTACCGTTCGTCCCCAAGATAGCGATATTATCGAGGCAGAAGT
>CAYQUF010000189.1:0-8852 GCA_964420595.1 uncultured bacterium | reverse complement strand
TCGATCTCAGCGTGGAAGACGTTCGAGAAACGATCGCGCAAATTCAAACCGATTCTCAGGGTTAACTAACAAGCGATCGCCTCTGGCTCGTACTTTGGAGCAACTAGCACCGATATTTGCACTTGATGATTTAAGACAAACCCGTTTGGCTCGGAAAGTGCATTCGGTGCAAATTCCTAACCCCAGCCCAACGGATCGCCAATCCGAAAGCTATCATTTGGGAATAGACGAAGCTAGGGCAGCATCTCTATGTCCTCTGTTCCCCATTCTTCCAGCCAACCATCGCTCCAAGCCGGTCTCGCCGCCGTCAAACAAAAAGACTACGCCAGCGCGATCGCCCACTTAGAAGCCGTTTTGCAGCAGGCGCGATCGCTGAAGTCAACCGTGAAAGCGCAGATGGGACTAGCGATCGCCTATGAAGGCGTTGGCGAAACAGACAAGGCGATCGCCCTTTGTCAAGACTTGCAGCACAACAAAAATCAAAAGGTTCGCGACTGGAGCGATCGCACCCTAGCCAAGTGGAAACAACGCTATCCCGACCGATTTGCAAATCCGGCGACTCAACCGACAGGATTCGTTCCCTTAGACCCCTCAAACGAACCGGACGCCGAGAAATCTACAGGATTTGTCCCCCTCGATAATCCCAGCGAGCCGGACAGAGAGAAAACTACAGAATTCGTCCCCTTAGACCACTCCAGCACGATCGCGCCAGCAGACTCCGTTCCGTCGGACAATCCCGCACCGCCATCGCCGCCGCAACCGGACACCGAGCCAACCCCGATCCAATGGCGCAACGCACCGAGAGCGCACAAGTGGCGATCGCTCAAGCAAGCCAACACGCTGCGGCTAGCCGTCGCACAACTCGGAAGCGCGATCGCGTTGATTTGGCTGCTAAATTTCGTTCTCCACCGATTTATGGAAGCCAGCAACGATTTTCTCGTGTGGTTTCCCCTCACCGATCCGATTCAGGCGTTTTACCACAGCCAAACCCGAGGACTGCAACTCGCGTTACTGGTTTTATTCGTCGCCTCGCCGTGGCTGCTCGACCTGCTGCTGAAGTTCGTCTACGGCGTTCGACCCCTATCTCAACTGAGGCTGAAAAATCGCAGTCCCGAAGCCGGAAAGCTGCTGCAGCGCTACTGTCGCAAACAACACTGGCAATTGCCCAAACTCTACGTTCACCCCAGCGATGTCCCCATCGCCATGACCTACGGACACTTACCCCGTACCGCTCGCATGGTGTTGAGTCAGGGATTGCTCGATCGCCTCGAAGACGAGGAAATCGCCGCCGTTATCGCCGCCGAACTGGGACATATCGCCCGTTGGGATTTTGCCGTGATGTCCTGGTTTACCGTCGTAACCCAGATTCCTTATAGCATTTACCGGCAAGTGGCGCGAGGGGGCGATCGCCTGCAAGCACTCCTCCCCACCCTGGGTCATACCCGCTGGAAAGAAATCGGACTCAAAGCCGCCGTGTATCTCTGTCTTGGCGTTTCGACGATCGCCTACGGACTGTATCGCCTGTTTCGCCTTCCCACCTTCTGGATTTCGCGGTTGCGACATTACTATAGCGATCGCTTTAGTGCTGAATTGACTGGAAACCCCAACGCCTTAACCCGCGTTTGGCTCAAAAGCGCGATCGCCATGACACGCAACGTTCGACAGCAACAGCACGCCGACGACTGGCTCGAAGGCTTCGACCTGCTCCTCCCGATTTCGCCGCGCCAAGCGATCGCCACGGGAAGCCTTTACCCCCACGCCGACCTCGCTGCGCCATTCCTCTGGGACCGTACCAATCCCCACGCCAAATGGCTCGTCTTCAACGATTCCCATCCCCTCTTGGGCGATCGCCTCTATATCCTCTCCCGTTACGCCCAATTCTGGAAACTCGACCCCGAACTCGACTGGGACGGCGAACCGAATCCCCCTTCCAAACCCCGCAGTTCGTTTAAAATGCTGCTCCAAGGCGCGCCATTTTTCGGTGCGGTGGCTGGATTAGCAGTTGGCGCGACGTTAATGGCAATTGGCTGGGTCGGAAAAACCTTCGACTTCAAGATTGTCTCGTGGCTGTTCTACGATCGCGGCTGGCTGGCGGCGGGATTGCTGCTGACCGGCTATAGCGTCGGAACTTTCCTGCGCATTAACTCCTTTTTCCCCGATATTCGCCAATTTCGCCTCAAAACCGATCCGAACGTGTCCGAACTCGCCCGCGATCCGCACGCCTTACCCATCGACAGTCGTGAAGTGCGCCTGACGGGAACCCTACTCGGTCGTCGCGGTTTGGAGAACGAACTCCAACACGACCTGTGGCTGCAAACCGACACCGGACTGGTGAAATTGCACTGGATGTCGAAATTCGGACCGATTGGCAATTTATTTCAACCGATTCGACTCAACGGCGCGATCGGACAAACCGTCACGGCGACCGGGTGGCTGCGTCGCGGATCGACCCTCTGGATCGACGTCGATACCCTCGACCTCCCCAACGGAACAACGATCCGCGCCGACCCTCCCGTCTGGTCTACCCTTCTCGCCACCCTCTGCGTTGTCTGGGGTGCGTATATCCTTTGGAAAGGTGGCGTATGAGCGATCGTTTCTCCCTATCTCCCCTTCTCCGGCAATTCCGAGAAAAATGTTAAGAAAGGTTGCAATTCCAGCTCGAGTTTGTTACATTCATTAACAATAAGGCAAATCAGCCAAATTCAACCTAACCCCAAGAATGCCAAACCGCATTGGCAGACGGGTTTTCCTCCTCCCAACACAGCTAAATCCGACCAGCCGCCTCGTACGGCTGGTTTTCTGGTTGCCTTTATTTTTTTTGATCTTTTTCGTACTAGCTTTCTTACTCAATGCTGTGATACCGTAATGGAAGGCTCGATGCTCGGGTTATCGACAAAACGAAGCGAGCAACTTGCTGCTATCTAACTTTGTTCGACAAGTATGGATTGCACAGATCTGACTTCGATAGGGGTCGCGGGTACAAATTGACCTTATGGTCGCACATAAAGCCATTGGAAATTGCTCGATACCCTATACAATCATTTTTAAGGGCTTTCAAGCACGTATTACTCGGTCCTTCAATGCGGTCCGAATTATTTTTGAACCAGTGCAACTGCAACCATCCATTCAAAGATATCCGCCAGCAATGGGTTTAATCTCATCTCGTCGGATATCGGTCGCTCGGGCGCTTGCGAGTCAAACCAATTGCAAGGGCGATCCGAATTTATTTGGGTTGCGCCGCAGCACGCTCACTCTAGCGTTAAACTCATAATGCTTAGTAACTTTCACGGTTACCTTACCATTCAAATCGTTCGCCATTGGGGTCATCGTTTAGGTCAAGACACCGAGATCGAATCGCTGGCGGGGGATTGGCGAGGTCGGTGTGATTGGCGAGAAGGCTCTGCTGGCGGGCTGGGTTTCGAAACGGGGTTCGCACCAGGTTTACCCAATACCGGGTTAAGTTAAAAGTTTTCGACGATCTCGAATGTTGTTATTCCATTCTCAGGAGGTATTTGCTAATGTCCGTACGTCTTTACGTCGGTAATTTGCCTAAAGAAGTCGAGCGCCAGGAATTGCAAGATGTCTTTTCCGATGCGGGCGACACGCTATCTGCCAAAGTCATCACCGATCGCAAAACGGGAAAATGTCGCGGTTTCGGTTTCATCACCGTTAAAAACGACGAGCAAGCCGATCGGATTATCGAACAGTATAACGGTCACGTCTTTAAGGAGAACCCGCTCAAAATCGAGAAAGCCTTACCCCGTTCTAAAAGCAAGAAAGGCGAGGGCGAGGGTTCGGACACTCCGGCGCCCTCCTCCAACAAATCCAATCGTCGCGGCGGCGGTAAATCGCGTCGGTCTTCGTCTTCGAGCAGTTCCGATTCCGGTTCGAATCAACCCGACCCCCGTTGGGCAGACGAACTCGAAAAGCTCAAGCAAATGTTGGCGACGCAAACGACCAATTCCTAGGTTGGCGATCGCATTTTAAAATCCCCACCTGACATCGGATTCGGATGGGGATTTGACTCGGGGCGACTTCAGCGGGAGTTCGTCCCGATCGCGCTTTTGAATATATCTCGGACTCCCTTACTGGGCTTGAGCGCGCAGCCACGCAAACGGCAAACAGCGCATTTTCTGCCAAAACGGCACGTAAGCGCGTTGGTTAAACACATCGTACCGATTGCGCTCGATCGCGTCGAGAATCTGTCGGTAGAGCATCAGCGACGACCACACGGGCCATCTCGCATCGCGAGACAGGGCGCTAATTCCTTGTTCCGACCGAGCGTAGAATTTTCGCGCCCGCTGAATTTGAAACTGCATCAACTGACGCCAGCGCTCGTCGAGGTTGCCTTCCAACAAATCTTTTTCCGTATAATCGAACAGCGCCAACTCCTCTAGGGGCAAGTAGATGCGACCGCGACGGGCATCCTCGCCCACATCGCGCAAAATATTGGTCAGTTGGTTGGCAATGCCCAAATCGATCGCCTCTTGTACCGGATGGCGACCGTTCTGGCTCCAAGGGGCGGTATAGAGCGATCGCTCCACCCCCATCACCGCCTCGGACATCAATCCGACGGTTCCCGCCACCCGGTAGCAGTACAAATGCAGGTCGTCGAAGGTTTCGTAGCGACTGCGATACAAATCCATCCGCTGTCCGGCAATCATTTCGCGAAACGGCTCGATGGCAATGTCAAACCGATCGAGGGTGTCCACCAACGCCACATCCTCGTCGTCCAAGGGCTCGCCTGCAAAAATCGATTCGAGCTGCGCTTCCCAGCGGTCGAGGGTTTCCGGCGTCGTTAAATTGGCTTGAGGGCCGTCTACCAACTCGTCCGTTCGCCGACACCAGACATAAATCGCCCAAATGGCGCGTCGTTTGGGCGGTGGCATCAATAAAGTGCCCAAGTAAAACGTCTTGGAATACTCCGCCGTAATCTGACGACACAGTTCGTAGGCATCCTCAATCGAGGCGAGCATTTTCATGCGCGGGGATCTAGATAGTTGCAGCATTCGTGGCAGGCTTAGAACTCGGACTCGGCAAATTCGCGGCAGAACGGTCGGTTTTGGAGGTTCCCGAGGCGATCGCCTGCGCTGTCAGCTTACCAGATAGCACCGCTCCTTCCATACTGGCGAGATAGCGTTGCATCGTATAATCCCCCGTCAGATAGAAATTGGCGATCGGGGTCACTTGGGAAGGACGGCACTGTTGGCGACCGGGGGTTGCCTTGTACACCGAGCGCGGCGTTTTGACGACGTGGGACTTGAGCAATCGGGCGGGCGCGTCGCCGCCAAAATGTTGGGGGAATAAATTCTGCAATTCCGCCATCGTCGCCGCGACAATGTCCTCGTCGGACTTGGCAATCCAATCTTTTGCCGGTGCCAGAACTAACTCCAACATCGAGCGATCGGGATTGGCGTATTCCCGACAGGTGTTGCTCATATCGGCGTAAACGCTGAGAAGGGGCGATCGCGAAAACAGCAAGTGGTCGATGTCGGTGAGCTTGCGATCGAACCACAAGTGGACGTTAATCACCGGAACCCCTTCGAGACCGTTTAATTTTTGAAATTCAGGTAAATCGCGCCAGGGTTGGGGCAATAGGGTTTTGAGCGGATCCACGGGCATTGCCGAGACGTAGGCATCGGCGGCGATCGTCTCATCGGACGCGCCGTTTAAGCCGCGAATCAAAAACCCTCGTACCGTGGCGTCATCTTCGAGCAAAATTTCTTTGAGAGGAGCATTCAACCGGACTTCGCCCCCCCGCTGCTGGATGTAATCGACCATCGGCTGACACAACCGCTCAGTCGGCGACCCGTCCAGGAATGCCATTTTCGAGCCGGTCTTTTCCTGCAAGAAGCGATTGAGCGCCGTCAGCACCACCGTTGCCGAAATTTCGTCGGGATTGATGAAATTCAGCGCCTTCGCCATGGCGATAAAGACTTCTTCCTCGACCCTAGGCGGCACGTTTTGCTGCTTCAGCCATTCGGAGAACGAATATTCGTCCATGCGCTCGACGTATTGCTGTCCTTGCAGCATCGCCGGGATCAGTCCGAGTCCGAAGCGAATTTTTTCCGGCCAGCTCAGCATGTCGTTGTTGCGCAGGATTGCCAGAACGCCGTTAATCGGGGCTGGCAAGTCGGGGAAGTCGAACCGCGCGTAGGTACCGGGTTTTTCGGGGCGGTTGAAGATCATCGAGTGTTCTTTCCATTGCAGTCGATCCTCGATGTCGAGTTCCTCGAACAATTGCAACATATTGGGATACGCCCCAAAAAAGATATGCAGTCCGGTTTCGTACCAGTCGCCGTCCTCGTCTTGCCAAGCGGCGACCTTGCCGCCCAGGACGTTGCGACGTTCGAGTACAATTGGAACGTGACCGGCATCACACAGATATTTAGCGCAAGATAGTCCTGCTAAACCCGCTCCCGCGATCGCGACTCGCATGTAACTTAGCTACTCTTAACGTTGTTTTCCCGGATTCCATTATACGTTGCATTCTGTTACATTTTGCAATCGATCGCGCGATTGTTGCGTGTTTTTACGATGCCAGGGGCGATCGCGATCGCTCGATCGCCGTTCCATCGCTCACCTGGGGAAGCTATCGAGATCTCGACTTCCTAGCTATCGAGATCGCCATTGGGGTGAGATAGAGATCGTTACGCGCGAGTCGGAAACGGGCAATGATAAGGAGGAAGCCAATAATTAACGTCAATTCCCTCTGCCAGCCGTTGTTTAGTGAAGCCAGTCAGTCCGATGCACCATCCTATCCCTTCGGGGCGAGATCCGAGCGAACTCAAAGCGCATTTTTTTACCTTGATGTCTCACGAATTCCGTACCTCGCTGAATACGATTTTGCTGTCGGTAGATTTGCTCGAAAGCGAAGCGGAGCAACAAGAGGGAGAAGATCGCGAGCGCTACTTGCAACAAATTCGCGTTTGTGCCGAACACATGCGCAACTTGCTCAACGAATCCCTCGCCAATTTTCATCCCGACGACCCGCAGTAGGCGATCGAGGTGGCGATCGCTCTAATTTTAAGGTTGATTTAATCCCTCTTTGCTGACAAGAACAGAAGGCAAAGGTTACGCTCGAGGTTAAATATCGCTTTCAGTTTAGAGCATTTCCCAAGCTAGGGACACTTCCCCGTTACTTCCTCCACAGAGGGACGCAACGTTATCCAAGATTGCTCTAACGCGCGATCGCGGTTTGTCAACGGGAGGATAGCCGTGAACGTCCCCGTATGGGATTGGGTGATTCGCGCCGAACAGGTCGCCAAAGTCCGACCGCTCCTAGAAACCGTACTCGACGGTTCGCGGCAGCATTCCAAGGGCAATTCTAAACTTTCTCTTTCGCCGGAGGGGTAATTCCCCGCTTGCTCAAATCCTTATCCAACCGCCACAGCAGTTCGAAGTCTTCTTCCGGTAACGGTTGGTTGGGATTTCCCCGAAATCCGGCTGCATTCGGTGCTTCCTTTTCCAAAAAGGCAAATGCTTGGCGAAATTGCTGCGGTTCGGCATTCACTGGCGCGTCGAAATGACAGGGAATCACCCGCTGAAAATACCATTTGGAAACTTCATCCGCCCAGGCGATCGTTGCTTGCGGCGCGCGATTGAGAATTAAGGCTTGCAAAATTGGCGCGACTAACAGCCGTCCGCCACCCCGCGCGATCCGAAACGAATCTTGCCAGTTATATTTCCATCGAAACGGGAATAAACCAAAATAGTTTTTCTTGGAGCGATCGCCCGATTGTTTGGATTCTTGAAACGCCTGCGACCAAGGAATTGTTTCGAGAGAGTTCGGTTGAAAATACAGCGAGAACAAACAAATTCGCTGCCATCCTTTACGACGATTGGGCGCACTGTCTTCAAACGGATCTAAGCCGCTATCTCTAGCGTGAAATAGTAATGGATACGAATCTTGTTGCAGAAGTTCGGGCGGATCTTCGGGGATTGAAATGACCGAATCGGCGACCAATAAAGTGCGCGATCGCCTGTGAAAAAATGCCACTTCTCCAAACGGTCCCAATCCCAACCCAATCGGTCCGAGAATTTCGTAGTCGAACTCGTCTAAAAACGGAACGTCGGCACTATTTCTAGGTAAAAATTGGGTGCGTTTTCCCGGTAACCCCAGCCAACTCAGCGGTAAATTCACCGGAAAACTCCACTGATTCGGCGCGACAAACACTTGCGCGTTGCGAAACCGTCGCGCGAAGGGACCGACAAACACCTTATGTTCCAGACCGGAAACCGTGGGGAGAATAATATATTTGACTTCGCCGTACTGGGCTTCTAACTCCCGCACCAAGCGAACGCACTCGCGAGTCGGCGCAACTGGCGCGTACACCAGCAATCCGCCGCTGTCGAGGCGAACCACTGTCATCCGAATCGGGACGATGACGTAAAAAATGCCTTGAACCTGCTCGAATGTCCAAATGGTATTCTCGACGACTTCCTTGCGGAGCGTCCGCCGTTTACCATACGGATAAATTGGCACCAGGGGCCACAGCGACCACACTTGCTCTTTGGCGTTCGGCTCGTTTGGCTGTTCCTGAGTCTGGGATGGCGATCTCGACACGCCCACCTCCTCGGTTTCCGGTTGCTGGCGATGCCGATTATTGTACGCTGGCGGTTTGGAAGAGATGAATGCTCCATCTACTTGCTAGTGCAAAGTGATGGTGTCAGACAAGGTGTGAACCCTCGTGACCGGCGGCATTCTCGCCGAACCGCCAGAACTTTAGCTGAACGGTTCCCCCAAGTCGTTTCCGCTGTGGGGCTGATGAATTTTCGTTGAGAGGTCGTGTCTCAGGGGGAGTTGTACCCTTTACCGTACCGCTCAAGATAAAATGATTTTACCAGTTTTG
>CAYQUF010000188.1:7137-8880 GCA_964420595.1 uncultured bacterium | reverse complement strand
AACACTCAAAGTGTATGTACTCGTACCGACGATTGGCGATCGCTCCCTCGCAATAAATTCCCCGACCCGCCAATAATGGACTCGATCGGGGAAATCGACAACTTGCGATTGACCGCGTTATGGATGTTGCGGCTTGCGGTGTTTGGTTGAACGATCGAACCAGATATCCTGCGACTTGTAGAACTCCCGTGACAAGTCGATGAGAGCGCGCAGGGGTTGCATTCGAGCGATTTTTCTAGCCGTGTTGCGAACTTCAGTTCCGAGATGCATCGCGCTAGGGTTTGCCTCCCAGCCCATAACAAATTGTTGTAGTTCTATTGTAGCGTTTGTTACGATTTTGTGTTTTGTAGAGAAGGTTAAGCTCGTCGCCGTCAAAACCTGTTCTTAACCTAACAACGGTAGTCTGAGGAACGATCGCCCCAATCAACCCCAGTATCATGCCTGATTCCACCTCATCTGCCCAACTGAAACGAGAACTCGGACTGTTCGGTGCCATCCTGATGGGATTGGGATCGATCGTGGGAACGGGAATTTTCGTCAGTACGGGACTGGCGGCGAATATTGCCGGAACGGCGGCGTTGGCGGCGATTGTCCTCGGCGCGATCGTGGCAACGTGCAATGGCTTGAGCAGCGCTCAACTGGCAGCCAATCACGCTGTCAGCGGCGGAACCTACGAGTACGGCTATCGCTATCTCAATCACTGGTTGGGATTTATCGCTGGTTGGATGTTTTTGCTGGCAAAATCGGCATCCGCAGCCACAGCGGCGTTGGGATTTGCAGGATATCTGCTGGGTGCGTTTGGCGTGTCGGATCGAGGCGCGATCGTGGTGACGGCGTTGGTGGCGGTGGTGGTACTAACCCTTGTTGTCTTAAAGGGTATCCGGCGATCGAATACGACCAACATCGCAATCGTCTCGACAACCTTGGCGGTACTGGCAATCTTTGTCGTGACGGGACTTCCCACCCTCATTGCCACGAATTTTAGCAATCTCGCCGTCTCCTCGGGAGAATTTACCTGGCGATCGCTCCTCGAAGCCAGCGCGCTCATGTTCGTTGCCTATACGGGATACGGTCGCATTGCCACCTTGGGAGAGGAAGTGGTCGAACCGCGCAAAACCATTCCTCGGGCAATTATTGTCACTCTCGGGTTAATTATGGTGCTGTATGCGGCGGTGGCGACGGTGGGAATCGGTGCGGTGGGAGCCTCCGCGTTTGGCAATGCGACGATTTCTCAAGTGGCTCCCCTGGAAGTTGCCGCGCGATCGTTTGGGATTCCCGGCATTCCCCAAATTCTCGCCATTGGCGCGATAACGGCGATGTTGGGGGTACTGCTCAACCTGATTTTAGGACTGTCGCGGGTGTTGCTGGCGATGGGTCGCCGTCGGGATATGCCAGCCATTACGGCGCGGTTGAATGCCGATCGCACCACGCCGAGTGTCGCCGTTATCGTAGTCGGAATCGCGATCGCCTTGTTGGTACTCATCGGGAACGTCAAAACCACCTGGTCGTTTAGCGCCTTCAACGTGCTGATTTACTACGCCATCACCAATCTCGCCGCCTTGCAACTCACTCGCCGCGATCGCCTCTACCCCCGCTGGATCTCCGCACTGGGATTGCTCTTTTGCTTGTTTCTAGCATTTTGGGTCGAACCGCAAATCTGGTCGATCGGATTGGCGCTGATTGTGGCGGGAACCCTCTGGCACGGGGTGGCGTGGCACATTCGCCATCGGGACTAGCGATCGC
>CAYQUF010000188.1:0-7037 GCA_964420595.1 uncultured bacterium | reverse complement strand
TTGTGGCGTATCGAACACGGTGTCGTACGAACGATGAGTTGGAACCATACCGGAACCGTCATTATTCTCGGTTACTGGAGTGCGGGAGAAATCATCGGTCAACCGCTTTCGCAAGTCCAACCCTATCAAATTGAAGCGCTAACCCCCGTCACCGTGACTCAATTGCCAACCCATGCTTGGTTAGATGCCGTGGAAACGTTATTTTCCCGTGCCAGACAAAGCGAAGAACTGCTGCACATCATCCGCCAAGATAAAGTTAGCGATCGCCTCATGCAATTATTGGGGTGGCTGGCGCGCAAATTCGGTCGTCCGGTCGAACTCGGACAGCTCATCGACCTTCGCCTCACCCATCAAGACCTCGCCGACACCATTGGCACCTCGCGAGTGACCGTCACCCGATCGATCAATCAATTCGAGGCAGAAGGTCTCCTCCACCGTCCCCGTCCGAGTTACATCATCTGGAACGAACGAGAAGCCGAACGAAAAATGGCGATCGCCTAACCCGACTGGGTGGTGGCATGGCTCCCCCCAGGGCAATATGATGGCACAATATTTACTCGTTCCGGCAAAAGTCCAATCGAAGGAGGAGTCATGCTGGAGTCCTTGCCGCTGTTTGAAACCAACAATCTAGGGATATCTGCCTTCATCGGCACTGTCTGCTTCGTCGTCGCCTTTGTCCTCGCCAGTTTGGTCGAATATTGGCTGCACCGCCTGATGCACGCCAACGCGCGAATTGGCGAACGCCACCGCGACCACCACCGTCGCAACGAAGGTCAGGGAGTCATGTGGGAGTTTCGCGATTACGTCAAAGGCAGCGCGATCGTCATGTGCCTCATGTTTATTGTCTCGTGGTCGGCGGGAATTGGCTGGTTGCTCGGGAGCCTCGCCTTCGCCGCCTTTGCTGCCTACGCGCACCAACTGCAACACGACAATCCCACCCAGTGCTTCTGGATGAAAATGCCCGTTCACTACGTCCACCACAAGTACAATATGTGGTATCACAATTTCGGACTTGCCGTGGATTGGTGGGATCGCGTCTTCGGCACCTACAAGGAAGTCGATTGGCTCGCAGAAGAAGAACTCAGCCAAGCCAAACCCGGTTTGCTGGCGCTGCGTTGGTGGTAACCCGTTGGCGCGCAATTGGGACAATTCGGCTAGAGTTGTCCCGATCGCCGATCCGGCTAAAAAATTGTCACTGCCCATCGCCCAAATCGAGACTACAGTGGTATGGTGAAGCCCAACCATCTCGTTCGGCGAGTAGTGAGGAGGAACGACCGTGAGTCTCTTTCAAGATGCGAAGGCGCACTTTATCGCCAGCCATCAAAATCCGATCAATCAAGCTTTGCACCACTTGACCAATCTCCTAGCGATCGCCGCTGTCGTGCTGTTATTCTTCGACTGGCGGCTGACCTTACTGTGTTTGGTCTTAACCCAAGTCTTTGCCATCGGCGGACATGCGTTCTTCGAGAAAAACGAACCGGCGTTTCGCAAGTATCCCGGTATTACCATTTTGGCGTCGATGTCGTGGTCGTTTGAAAATTGGTTCGGTCTGCGACAGCTACTGACCTCGCAGGATCGAGAAACTGCCTAATCGATCGATCGCGGCTTGTCTGTTGGGGATAAATCCCCTATCCTCAATAACGTTTTATTGCATTTCGATGGACTCATATTGGCGGTAGGGCAATTATCATTTGCGTTTTCCCTACCCGATCCCTGCAAGCATTCATCACAAGGAACTATTCATGTACGACGGTTTACTGGTCATTGATGCCGACGCGCATAAAATTGAAAACCCGCTAGTGATGCGGGAATATTTAGCTCCGGAATATCGCGATCGCATCGGTTTAACCGTAGACAAACTCGGCGACCAACGCGCCAGAATTGTCGATTTCAACCCCGCCACCGGTCAAAACGACTTCGCGCGCCTGTTTCCCCAACCCCAAGGACTGGGTAAAGGCGGATTTCGCAACCTGCACCCGGAAACCACCCTCGGCGGTCTGTTCAACCAACGGCGCGTCGAGCACATGGATCGCGAAGGCATCGACGTGCAGGTGATTTACGGCACCCTGAACCTGGTATTTTCCAGCCTGCTGGACAAAGATTTAGCCGTTGCCCTGTGCAAAGCCTATAACGATTATATTGCCGACGACTGCCGCAAATACGGCGATCGCCTCAAACCCATCGGCGTCCTCCCCCTACAAGATGTCGGCGAAGCGGTGAAGGAAATGCACCGTTGCGTCAACGAGTTGGGAATGGTTGGCATTGCCATTGCGCCGAATATGCCGGTTCCCCATCCCAAAGCACCGGACGCCTTTCCCGAGATTCGCACCTGCAAATCCCCCAGCCACCCGGACTTCCACCCCATCCTGCAAGCGGCGGTGGATCTCGACATTGCGGTGGGAATGCACGGCGGACCGGGATCGTACATGGTCGGCGGTATTTCCGATCACACCGAAACCTTTGTCCTCACCCACGTCTTCGTCCAGCGCAACCAGCAACAACTGGCGATGGCGCGGATGGTGTTTGACGGCGCGTTCGAGAAGTTCCCCAACCTGCGGGTCGGCTTCCTCGAAGGCGGTTGCGGTTGGGTTCCCGACTTGGCGCACGCTTTCCACGAGCATTGGGAAAAGCGGATTCGCGATTTCGATCCGAAGCACCCGTATCGTCCGCCGCTGATGGAGTTTACCAAGCTGTTGGTGCAAGAGCGGGGCAATAATAACGTCAATATTGTCTCCCAGGCGAAGAACTTGTTCGATCTGATGTGGAATCGCGACAACGATCCGACCCAGATTGAAGACGAAAGCCTGTACGAACATTACAACTTGCGCCACCGCGATCCGATGGAGTATTTCGAGCGCGGTCAGATCTTCACGTCGTTTGAATCCGACGATCCCGGTCCGGCGTATCTCCCCGTGGCGATGGGGGAAACCGGTAAGCGGTTGGCTTGCTTCTCCGGCGATTACGGTCACTGGGATGGCGTGTTGAAAGATTGCGTCAAAGATGCGGCGTCGGTCGCCGATTACGATCGCGATCATTTGGCGCGCTTGCTGGGTGGAAATGCGCTAGATTTATATGGCGATCGCCTGCGCAATTCGATTCCGGCACCGCAACAAACGCAAGCGACGGTTTAATTATTTCATACCACAAAAAGTTAATGCCTCCCGTGCGCTGGCGGGAGGCATTTTCGATTAGGAGGAAGTTTCACGAATAGAATGACCTCTCAAGCAGAATCGAGTAGCAACCAACCGCGACGCACCGCGTGTAACAAGCGATCGATCGCGGCTTTGTCCTCTTCGCTCAAACCGTCTTCGAGTAAAGCCGCTCTCAAACTATAGCGATCGGTTCGCGTGATTTTCCCAGAGCGCCAGATTTGAAAAAATAGCTCTGAAACTTGCATTTGATGCACAAACCCCTGGCTGTTCATGACAAGGAGGAACTTAACATTTTCCCATAGAACCGGACACCTCTACTATCTGCGATCGCTTTGGGATTGCGGGCGATCTCGGTCAATACTAAGGTGTGACAAGTTTGCAGTCAAAATGCGATCGCGATCGCAGACAGTTGGCACTTCTAAAGTCTACAACCTTGCAGAGTTAACAATTTGAATAAATTATTAAATTTGTATTAACTCCCACTATCAATTATACGTGAAAATACTGTTAAGAACTATATAAAAATGTAGGTTGGGTTGATGAAGGAAACCCAACCAAAGCCTTGTTAATGTTGGGTTCGTGCCTTAACCCAACCTACAATAATGCACGACAAGGCGAGCGATCGCACCAATTTGACAACGATACGATGACATCTAATGGGTCAATCGCAATCGCAGCTCAGATCTAAAGTCGATCGCTTTGTTAAAAGCCCGTGACGAGACTTGAACTCGTGACCTCACCCTTACCAAGGGTGTGCTCTACCGCTGAGCTACACGGGCAAGAGGTTCTCGCAAGATGGGCCGGGCTGGATTCGAACCAGCGTAGGCATAGCCAGCGGATTTACAGTCCGCCCCCATTAACCACTCGGGCACCGACCCGTTTTATCCTGCGGTTATCCATCATAACACGCTCGATTGAAAATGCAAGGGTTTGGGTAATTTTTTTTTAGAAATCGCTCAAACGCTCTTGTGTTGGGGGATTGGGGAGGGAGAGTATTATCTATGCTAACGCGATCGCGGCTTTCTGAACTTGGAGGCTAACCCTTGTCTCGCTTTTCCCGGTGCGGCGGAATAGGGAAAAACCGATCGCGAGGGGAAATCGCTCTCGTCGTAAATTTCGCCCACCAACTCTTCCAGAATATCCTCTAGGGTAATTAACCCCACCGTTCCGCCATACTCGTCCACCACAATCGCAATGTGCAAATTCTGCTGCAACATCTCCTTGAGCAAATCGGCGACCCGCTTCGTTTCCGGAACGTAGGCTGGCGGATCCATCACGTCCGTCACTGGAGCCGCAGGTTGCGCGTCTGGGGGCAGGGCGTACAATTGCTGTAGGGCGCGTTTGAGGTAGATAATGCCGACAATTCGGTCTTTCGACTCCTCCTGCACCGGAATCCGCGAATAACCCGTATGCAAGCACAAATCCACCAACTCTTGCAGCGTCGCCTCGTGGGAAATCGTTCGCATCTCGATCCGGGGTTTCACCACATCCTTAGCACTGAGGCGATCGAGCATTAAGGTTTTGTGCAACAATTGATGTTTGTGCAGGTCGAGTTTTCCCTTCCCGCCGAGAATCTCGATCATCAACTGCAAGTCTTTGAGGGATTCCCCCTGCTGTGCGGTTCCAGAGCGCACCAGGCGCATCGCCGTTTGGGTAATGGTTTCAAACAGGGCAATCACGCCTAAAATCGACAGTAGCCGCGCCAGCCAGTAAATCGGACGCACCACTGTCATAAAAATCGGCAAGACATTATTAATCGCGACCGACTTCGGCACGATTTCGCCAAAGGTCAGCACCAGGAAGGTGACCACAGCCGTGGCGATCCCGATTCCCTTGTTCCCCAACCACATGCTAAACAGGTTGCTGGTGAGAATGGCGGCAAAATTGTTGACAAGGGTGTTGCCAACCAACAGGGTAATGATGAATCGGGTGCGATTTTCCAGCAGTAGCTTAAAAATTCCGGTGGGATCGCCGCTATCTTTAATCAGCGATCGCAACTTGAGATTGTCGAGGGCAGTGATCGCCGTTTCCGACCCCGCGAAGAACCCCGAGAGCATTAACATAATCGCCAAGACGACTATATCGAACCGCACGTCTCCCAAGAGCGGACCTAAATCGGCAGCAGCCAGTAGGGTCATGAACGGGGTACTCAACAGATGGATCGATAAGATCGAATCAACGGCGATCGGGTCAATCAGAATAACTTATTTTAGCGCTTGCGGCGATCTCAGTTAACGGAATAGGCGCTTTGATACGCCCACCAGATCAGCGCTGCAATACCGCCGAGAACGACCACCGAAGAGAGAATGACAGCGATAGCGGTATCGGCACCCTCGAACTTCATGATGCCGCGATTGAGATCGGTCATAGTCATTCGATCCTAAACTCCTACATCATTCACTATAAACCAGTTGCCTCGGGCTGCGACGCGATCGCCAACTTCCCTCGCACTTCGAAGAGTAGTGTACTATAAGTGAAGTTAAGCAGTATACCACTAATTAGCGCTACATGGGCAACAAGCCAGCGATCGCAATCTCTCATCTCGGTTGCGACAAAAACCGAATCGACACCGAACACATGCTGGGTCTGCTCGTGGAAGCAGGATACCCGGTCGATGCCAACGAGGAGTTAGCCGATTACGTCATCGTCAACACCTGTAGCTTCATTCAGGCGGCGCGAGAAGAATCGGTTCGCACCCTTGTCGAACTCGCAGAAGCCAATAAAAAAATCTTGATTACCGGCTGCATGGCGCAGCATTTCCAAGAACAACTCCTCGACGAACTCCCCGAAGCCAAAGCTGTGGTCGGGACGGGAGACTACAACAAAATCGTCGAAATTATCGAGCGAGTCGAAGCTGGAGAGCGAGTGAAGCAAATTTCAGCGCAACCGACCTATATCGCCGACGAAAATACCCCCCGCTACCGGACGACCACGGAAGCAGTGGCTTACCTGCGCATTGCCGAAGGGTGCGACTATCGCTGTGCCTTCTGTATTATCCCTCACTTGCGGGGCAATCAGCGATCGCGATCGATCGAATCCATTGTCGCCGAAGCCAAGCAACTCGCCGCCGAAGGGGTGCGCGAAATTGTCTTAATTTCTCAAATCACCACCAACTACGGCATCGATATCTATGGCAAGCCGAAACTCGCCGAACTGTTGCGCGCGTTAGGAGAGGTAGACATTCCCTGGATTCGGATGCACTACACCTATCCCACGGGAGTGACCCCGGCGGTCATCGACGCCATTCGCGAGGTTCCCAACGTATTGCCGTATCTGGATCTGCCGCTGCAACACTCCCATCCCGACATTCTCAAGGCGATGAATCGTCCCTGGCAAGGTCGGGTGAACGATCGCATTATGGAGCGGATTAAAGCCGCACTTCCCGAAGCGGTGATGCGAACGACGTTTATTGTCGGCTTCCCCGGCGAAACGGAGGAGCATTTCGAGCATTTACTCGATTTTGTCGAGCGTCACGAGTTCGACCACGTCGGTGCGTTTACCTTCTCGCCAGAGGAAGAAACGCCAGCGTACCACTTACCGAATCAGTTACCGCAAGCGGTGATGGACGAGCGTCGCGATGCGATCATGCAGGTGCAACAGCCGATTTCGCTGCGGAAGAATCGAGCCGAAATTGGAAAGATGACGGACGTGCTGATCGAACAGGAAGACCCGAGTTCGGGAACGCTAGTCGGTCGGTCGCCGCGTTTTGCGCCGGATGTGGATGGATTAGTCTACGTGCAAGGTCGCGCCAAACTCGGATCGATGGTGCGGGTTGAAATTACCGACGCTGATATTTACGACTTGTACGGTCGCGTGATGGAAACGGCAGATTTGACGCCGATGGCGCAAGTGGCAACTCGGTAGAGGCTGAGTTGGAGGTGGGAT
>CAYQUF010000187.1:0-8926 GCA_964420595.1 uncultured bacterium | reverse complement strand
CTTCGTTCGCCATCAGGAAATACCCTCGGGCGTAACCTCGAACGATGGAGGGAATATCGAATTCCATCCTCAGTTTGCAGTTCCTTTAATCACTAACTTCGTCGTGAGGCGGGAGGGGATAGGGAGAGCAAGATTGCAAACCCTTTCCAGATTTGACCGGGGAGATTGGGGACTCGCGTTTAAAATAATTTGAAAGACGATCGCTACTGTTGGAGACAATGGCAGAACCAATCGAACCGATTACCCTTCCCCCCGCCGAAAACCCCCATCAAGAGGGGGAATGGCTGCAAGCCTCTCTAAACCGATGGCTGGACGAGCAGTTTATTCCCGAACCGGTCAACCAACAGATCGCCCAACGAGCCGCCAACATTTTCGTGCGCCATCGCATTGAGGGCGAAAACGATGTCGGTTCGCTCGTCCTCGCGATCGTCACGGAAATGCAGGCATTTGATTTCTCGAAAAGCTTTTATGGCGAGTTTGCTGTCGCCAACGCCGTGAGCGACCTGCTGCTCGATAGCCTCGGAATCGACCGGTGCTGCGGTCAGTGAAGCAATCTTACCAGCTCGACTTGACCACGCCAGGCAACATTCCCTGGTGCGCCAACTCCCGGAATACGTTGCGGGATAGACCGAAATCGCGATAGTACCCTCTGGGGCGACCGGTCATCCAGCAGCGATTGCGCACGCGAGTCCGAGAACTGCTGCGGGGCAGTTGTTGCAGTTTGCGATGGATTTGCAAGCGCTCTTTTTGCGAGGACGCCTTGGTAAACTCTTCTTTGAGAGCAGCACGCTTGTCTGCGTACTTCTCAACCAGCTTGCGGCGTTTCTTTTCCCGCTCGATCATGCTCTTTTTAGCCATAGTTCTCCTGAACTAAACACACTATTCCCCAGTATAGGAGATGGAAAACATTAGATTCTAGACGGATTTTTCGGAATTTGTCAAGCTCGCTGCCGTCGGACACAAATCGGCGAGGTCGCAGCGATCGCACTGAGGGGATTTCGCCGTACACACGGCGCGACCGTGGTAGATCAGCCGAATCGAAAAATTCTCCCAATCGGGTTGGGGGAGCAGGGGCATTAAATCTCGCTCGATTCGTTTGGGGTCGGCGTTCTGACTCAGTCCCAAGCGATTGCTGAGCCGCTTCACGTGGGTATCGACGGTGACCCCTTCAATAATCCCATAGGCGTTGGCGAGGACGACGTTGGCGGTTTTGCGCGCCACTCCCGGCAATTGCAATAATAATTCCATGCGATCGGGAACGCGACCTTCGTGTTGCTCCACCATCATCCCACAGGCGGCGCGAATGTTTTTGGCTTTATTGCGATAGAATCCGGTCGATCGCACCAGGGTTTCCAACTCCTCCACCGGCGCTGACGCCAGAGCCGCCGCATCGGGGAAGCGACGGAATAGTTCTGGCGTGACTCGATTGACGCGATCGTCACTACACTGCGCCGAGAGCATGGTGGCGACCAACAGTTGTACCGGGGTGTCGTAGTTGAGGGTACACCTGGCGTCGGGATAGAGCCGCTTGAGCCGATCTAAAATCGCGATCGCCCGTGGTTTCAGGTCTACTGAATCAGTCGCTGTACCCATTCCAATTGCGTCGTATCGCGAATAATCAGAAAAATGCCCAATCCCAGTAATAAAATCAATCCCGATTGCATGACGCCATCTTGAATGTGGGTGGGAATCGGACGACCGCGCACTCCTTCGACCAGCAAGAATGCCAGTTGTCCGCCATCGAGCGCCGGGAGCGGCAAAATATTAATAATTGCCAAGTTGATGCTGATAATTGAGGCAAATAAAAACAGATTCCCCGAATTCGAGTCAGCAACCTTAGCACCTTGTTCGACAATTTTGACCGGTCCTGCCACCTGATTTACCGTTTCGCTGAAATTGGTAATCAGTTGGTAGAACCCTTGCAACGTCCCGACAAAAATAGTTTGAAATCGATCCGCCGCCAGAGCAATGACTTCAATCGGATTGCTGGCGGGTTTGTAAATCGGATCGCCGTTGGGAGCCAGTTGCACGCCAATGCGTCCTACGTTGTCGCCGCTCAATTTCGGCGTTACGGTAATCGAGAGGCGATCGCTCCCGCGCAATACCGTTAAGTCCAAGGGTTTTTGGGGATGGGATTCGATTTGCTCCTTCAGCTCTAAAATCGCCTCCTTCGACGCTCCCAACTCTTCCCCTTCCACCGCCAGAATCACGTCTCCCGACTGCAATCCAGCTCGTGCGGCGGGAGATTCTTGCGAGATCACTTGCGGAATCGCCACGCCAGGTTCGTAGTTAAACCCTTGGGGAATGCCGAAGCTGCCAAACTGCGCCACCAATACCAGATAGGCGAATAGCAAATTGGCAATGACTCCCGCACTAATCACGATCGCGCGATCGAGTATGGGACGATTGCGCAACAGGTCGGGATCGTCTTCGGGAATGGTGCTGTCGGGGTCGTCGTCGGGAAAGCCGACAAATCCCCCCAACGGGAACGCTCGCACGGCGTATTCGGTTTGAGCGCCTTGATATTTCCACAGAATGGGTCCGAACCCAATCGAGAAGCGGTTGACGTGGATTCCTTGCAACCGAGCCGCCAAGAAGTGACCCAGTTCGTGAACCACGATCAGAAGTGCCAAAACGGCAATCGCTGCCAGTACCGACATGAATTAACCTAGTTCAACTCCGAACTTTACATTTGATGAGATCTGATTAGTTTACCTATTGTAAACTTTTCTTGGCGATCGCGGCTTGACCCCATGGCGCAGACCCCATTGGCAACTACAGGATTTCCCGACCCATATAGGGTTGCAGCACCTCGGGAATCCGCACGGTTCCGTCATCTTGCTGGTAATTTTCCAAAATCGCCGCCATCGTCCGTCCGATTGCCAAACCGGAGCCGTTGAGAGTATGGACGAATTCGGTGCCTTTCTTCCCGCTGGTTTTAAACCGAATGTTGCCCCGACGCGCCTGGAAATCGCCGAAATTGGAACAGCTCGAAATCTCCCGATACGCCCCCGAAGAAGGCAACCATACCTCTAAGTCGTAGCACTTGTTCGCGCCAAACCCCAAGTCGCCACTGCACAGTTCGATAGTGCGATAGGGGAGTTGCAGCGCCTCTAAAATCGCTTCGGCATCCCGTACGAGAGCTTGATGCTCGTCCTTGGAGCGATCGGGGTGGGTAATTTTCACCAATTCCACCTTATTAAACTGGTGCAGGCGAATCAAGCCCCGGGTATCCTTGCCGTAACTCCCCGCTTCCCGTCGGAAACAGACCGTATAGGCGCAGTGGCGAATCGGGAGGTCGTCGCTGTTGAGAATGTCGTCGCGATAGAGGTTGGTCACCGGAACTTCCGCCGTCGGACTCAACCACAAGTCATCCGGGTCGCACTTAAAGCTTTCTTCGGCAAACTTCGGCAGTTGGCTCGTGGCTTGCAGCGACGTGCTATTAATTAAAACGGGGGGCATCACTTCCACGTATCCCGCTTCAATTTGGCGATCGAGCATAAAGCTAATTAAGGCTCGCTCCAACGCCGCACCCGCACCGACGAGCGTCACGAAGCGACTTTGCGCCACCTTCACCGCCCGTTCGGTTTCGAGAATGCCCAGTTTCTCGCCAATCTCCCAATGGGGTAGAATCTTATCGCGATCGGATGGCAAGTATTCGTCGCCCCACCGCTTCACTTCCACGTTCTCGGTTTCGTCTTTGCCGATGGGGGTCGATTCGCTGGGGAGATTGGGCAAGTAGAGCAATTGTTGTTCCAGTTGCTCGCGCAATTGTCGCTCTTGGGGTTCGAGTTCGCCCAGTTTCGCTTTCGTCTCGTTCCCTTCGGCTTTGAGCGCGGCAATTTCTTCGCCCTTGGGGTCGCTTCCGGCTTTGATTTTTTGCCCGATCGCCTTTCCGATTTCGTTACTGCGCGCCTGCAATTGCGATCGCTGGGTTTCGAGTTCGCGCCGCTGGCGATCGAGGTCTAAAATGGGGGCGAGATCGTACCCCTCGCCGCGACGGTTGAGACGATCTTGGACGGTGTCCGGATTTTGGCGAATCTGTTTGATATCTAGCACGACGATTTTCCCAACGATGACACTCGAATCGGTCCGGTGAAGTTCGGACAAGGATCTAAGCTACCAGGTTCTCGTCCCGATTGTAGGGATTTAATTGCGATTGCGGTAAATGGCGCGCAGCAGGAACAACGCCACCAGAATCCCGACAAAGTGCGCCACGAGCGTGTGGGTGTTGGCGAGAACGACAAAGATATCGAGCGGTTGAATCAAGCGGGTAACAGAGCCAGTGGCTGAGAAGACTGCTCCTAGCGACTGGAGCGATTTTGCCAGCAGGATGCCAGTAATCGCTTCGGCGGCCATCAGGTTAAACAGCATTCCGACTAAATTAATAATTAATCCCCGCTGTACCAACTGCACCGCATCGGATTTGGACGGTCGCTTGCCAGATTCGGGAGATACCAGTTGCTTGGCAAAGCGAGTATAGCGATAAGTCCAATAAATGCTAATCGCCAGCGCAATCAGTCCGCTGAGGGCAAAGAAAATCCCCGGTCCGGTACCGGGATTGATGGTTTGGGAGCGTCCCGCACTCGGATCGGAGAACGCGAGGGAGATCAGCGAAAAAACAAAAATCAGTGTCGCCACAACTGCGATGACGACCTGAATCCAAAAACTAATCCAACCCGATCGCCGAAAAGCTGGTACGATCCGCTCGATCGCGGGAGGAATGGACGAAGATTCCGGCAGATTTGGCATAACGATCTCTCGGTGGCTCGATCTCTAAAATAGCCGCTAAGTCCCCGATTCGGCGGGGGGCGCGTCGGAGGTGGGAGCGAAAAATTGCTGTTGCGCCCAGGCAGTGACAATATGGGAGAGCAGTCCCATCGGTCCGGCAAACAGGCATAAAATCAACGAATGTACCGTCACAGTACCGTTACGCCGACCTTCGCGGTAAATCCAACGACCCACAAACAAATCCATCACCAGAAAGTGAACCCACGCCGCCGCTGCAATCCGTTCGCTGGCGAAAGCTCGGGCAATGTCGGCGAGTTGCGGACTCGACAAGGCTTTGGCAGATTCGGCATCGAGGCTGATGGCAAATAAAAAGATGTAAACGCACGCCAGCAGGGCAAATGGGATAACCGATTCCATTAGCCGCTGGGTAATCTTCCAGTTGGGCAATAAAATCATTAAAGCCCAAAATGGGAGGACGAATAGGTTTGCGCCTGTAAACAGCGAATCAACGATCGCACTCATTTCTTTCCTCGCTAGCAGACAGCTTGTTTTATCTTACAGGGTAGACTGTTGCTTGAATTGGAGCGTCATTGATGAATCCCCATGACCTGTTGATGTTAGTCCTGTTGCTCTTTCCCGGCTTGCTGCTCTCGATTTTGGTGATGGGAGCCTTTGCTGCGGGAGGATAGGGAGATGAGGAAAAGCCTGCAATCCTCATTCTATTGTTATCTCGGGGCTTGGTTTCCAAGCCCTAACCTACAATCGAGCGAGCAAGTCTTCGGTTTGCTGCGGACTCACCAAGGTGTTGGCACACAAAATTCCGGATGCGGCGACAGCGGGAACGCCAATTCCGGGCATAGTGCTATCGCCGACGCGGTACAATCCAGTAATGGGCGTGTGGCAACTGGGGAAGGTTCCCTCTCCTGCGGCAATAGCCGGACCGTACGTGCCGCGATCGCGCCGTAAAAATCTTTGGTGGGTCAGTGGCGTCCCGACCAGTTCCAGGACAATTCGCGATCGCGCGTCTGGAATTACTCGCTCGATGGCGCGGAACAGGGGTTCGGCTTTCTCCCGCTTGCGTCGATCGTACCCCTCGTCTCGCTGCCAACCTTCGTAGGGTTCGAGGGTGTAAGCGTGAATCAGATGGTGACCCGAGGGCGCTAAATTGGCATCCCACACCGAGGGAATCGAGATCATGCAGGTGTTGCCGGGAACGGTAATCTCGCGATCGCTGCTGTGGACGACGACGTGATGTCCGCTGAGGCGATCCAGTCCGTCGGCGCGAATTCCCAGGTGCAGGTGCATGAAGCTCTCAACGGCGGGGGTTTCCAGGCTGTCCTGGCGATAGGACTCGGGCAGGTCTTGCGGGTCGAGCAGGTGGCGGTAGGTATCCCAAATCGTGGCGTTGGAGATGACAATTGGCGCGCGAAGGATCTCGCCACCGCGCAACCGGACGCCTTGGACGCAACCCGATTCGACTAAAATGCGATCGACGTGGGTTCCCAACCGTAGTTTACCGCCCCACCGTTTCAAACCGCGCACCAGGGCATCTGCGATCGCCCCGCTTCCACCGACGGGATAGTCAATGGGCGATCGATTGCGTTCGCCAAACATAAATGCCACTTCCGGGGCGACGGTGCCGTGGGCGTTCAATCCCGATAGTAAGAAACATTCTAGATCGATCGACCGCCGCACCCAAGGATCGGATACGTCGAGATCCATTAAATCGCCGACCGAAGAAGCGATCGCTCCGAGTTTTGGCAATAACGAAAGGATCGACAATCCGTAGTATTTGAGCAACACTGGGATTAACTGCCAATCGGCTCTTAACGCCAGCGGCGGCAGTTGGTTTAAACCGGCATAAATATTGAGCAAGCGTCGCTCGAATTTTGCCAATTGAATCGCTCCTTCTGGGGTAAATTTGGCAACCTCTTGGCGATAGCGACTGGCGTTGGCGTAAGCGGCAAAAGTACCTTCGGGAAAGTGATAGTATCCCAACGGATCGTAGGGGACAGTATCGAGAGATTCGCCGAGAACGTTAAGGACTTGTTGGAGGGGATTGAGGCTGTCGCGATCGGCTAACCCGCAATAAAACGAGGGACCCGAATCGAAGTGAAATCCTTTGCGAGTAAAGCTGTGAGCCGCACCGCCGGCAATGGTGTGACTTTCGCAAATTAACACCCGTTTGCCATAACGCGCTAGCAATGCGCCAGCAACCAATCCGCCGATTCCGCTACCGATAATGATGCTATCGTATTGAGCCATGATTTAGTTTAAAAAGGGGCGATCGCGCGAAGCTTTACAATTTTCCATTATAATTTATATCCACCCCCTTGTAGGTTGGGTTGAGGCACGAAACCCAACAAAACCAATGGATTCTATAACAACTTGACAACAATTCAAAAACGATGTTCTAATAAACCCGAATCACAAAGACACAACATCCAATAAAGCCTAGATTTATAAGATTTACTACCCAATTTTAAACGGCATTAATTAAGTAAAACACAGTAAATTTTATCATAAAATACGAAGTAAGCAATATCCGCTAAAGTTAAGCTGAAACTTTTCAGGAATTATTTTGCTTCTCTTGTCGTTCCAAATCTTCCAACAAATGACCGTACCTCGATGATTTTGCTTGCACCTCATGCACGAAATTTTGTAAAACTCTATATTTCAAAGTCAGCTCTCGCTCTTTGTCTTCATGGGCGAGATTGTCTTGCAAATAGAGTTCGATTTCTTTAATCGATTCTTCCAACAGTGCCATGACTGCATTGGTCTTTTGCTCCACGATCGCCATTGCATCGGATTCGAACTGCTGCTCTTTCTCGATCGCGTCGCTAATGGCAAGTTTTGCTAAATTCAGCTTCGTTTCTTGAGGCGTCGAAATCTGACAGGTATCGTCTTCGTCGTCATCATCGTCGCCTAAAAATGTCGTTCCTCCCGAGGTCATATTGGGCTGGCGATAAGACGTTTGAATTTCCGTGCTATCGTCTTCCGATTCTGGAAGTTCGCGATCGCTATTGTCGTAGCGTTGCAAATACGAGTAATACGGAATCATCGACTGTACGAGCAAGTTTGCGATCTTAATGTTTTTATTGGGATTTTCGAGACAGGTAGCCGCTCCATACAGGCGAAACTCCAAATCTTCCGGTGTCGTACAGGCATAAAAAAGCGATCGCACCAAGTCGTCAAAGTCTTGTCCTTTCAAGACTGCCCAATCTTGGGTATTGTAATAAAAGGTGTAGTTGAGTGCCGAGAAAATTAGAACTTTCGTGCGATTTAGGGTCGTATGTCGCAAAATTGTCCACTTGAGATCGAATAAATCGTAAGGATAACGTCGCGCTTTACCATTGCGTTTGAGTTCGGCTTTAATTCGCGTCAAATGGGACTCGTCTGGCGGGTACAAGTATGCTAACTTATCGACCACCTGACTGGCGAGGAGAAAATAAGCTGACTTTTTATTGATTCGCTTGATAACTTGCAGCAGCTCGAATTTGAGTCGATCCAGGGTGGGAGCGCGTTTTTGTAACGTTTCGAGCAAGTCGTGCAAATCCAGTTGTTTCAACTTTTCTGGATCGTTTTCCCATTTCTTCTGACAAGCACAGAGTAGGAGTTTCTTAATTCGCAGGGCGTTTTTGCTTCGTTCTAAAGCCCGAACGACTTCTTCTAGGCTGGATAGAGATGCCATACAATAGTTTGGGCGAGAAGACTTTGACGTTCCTCGGTGTTGATGCCAAGGGGGAGATACGATCGATTTTACTATTAATTTCCAATTTGGAGCGATCGCGCTTCCGAGCGTCCTTGGCTTACTAGAGTCATTGATTGATATAAAATTAAAGCAAAAATAATTTTAATTATAGCTCAATATAATGCTTGTCTTCAGCTTATCAAACCAATATTAAAGAATTTGTAGGGTGGACGTGTCCGGTCGAATTTTGAACAGACCGATCGCCCTCAATTCAAAATACCCACCGTCCCGTTCTATAGCAGCGAGCGCTTGTGTATTAACAATCCAACCGGATCGAATAATTTGGGAGGGGCGGTTCGCGAACCGCCCCTACGCGGCGTAGATCCACATGGCACAGACCGGAACGCACCACTTCGCTGTAAATAGCCAAGAGCGCATTGCTATATCCCTCAAAACTGAAAAAATTGGCAAGCCAGCCGCAGCCAACTTACCAACCTTCAACTG
>CAYQUF010000186.1:1562-8946 GCA_964420595.1 uncultured bacterium | reverse complement strand
CAAAGCGCTGTACTCTAGAAACCGTACCGTAGGCGTTTCACAGTTCCATGACCCATTCCACCGCCAGTTGGTCGGCACTCCTGCAACAACTGCTCGACCAAGAATCCCTCAGTCGCGATCGCGCCAGTCAACTCATGGTCGGTTGGCTCAACGAAGACATTCCCCCCGTCCTCTCTGGTGCCATTTTAGTCGCCCTGCAAGTCAAAGGCGTCTCGGCAGACGAATTGGCAGGGATGGCGCAAGTCCTGCAATCCCAGTCCGTCGGTCAAGACCGCGATATCTTAGCCAACGCCAACTTCCAATTTCCGATAATCGACACCTGCGGTACCGGTGGCGATGGCGCGTCCACGTTTAATATTTCCACCGCTGTCGCCTTTGTCGCCGCTGCGGCTGGCATTCCCGTCGCCAAACACGGCAATCGGTCGGCGTCGAGTAAGGTCGGTTCGGCGGATGTGTTGGAGTCGCTGGGGATTAAACTGAACGTCGAGAGCGATCGCGTGGCGGAAGCTCTCAAACAAGTGGGAATTACCTTCCTGTTCGCTCCCGGTTGGCACCCTGCCATGAAAGCCGTGGTTCCCCTGCGCAAAACCCTGAAAGTGCGAACGGTATTTAACCTGCTCGGTCCCCTGGTCAATCCCCTGCGTCCTGCGGGTCAGGTCATCGGCGTGTTCGATCCCGGATTGATTGAAGTGATGGCGCAAGCGTTGGGGAAATTGGGGGTTCAACGGGCGATCGCCTTGCACGGACGGGAGAAACTGGACGAAGCGGGACTCGCCGACACCACCGATTTAGCCATTCTATCAGAGGGCGAAGTTCGCCGCAGCAGCCTCAACCCCCGCGAACTTGGATTGCAGCCTGCTCCCACGGAAGCGTTGCGGGGTGGCGAGATTGAGGAAAATCGCGAGATTTTGACTGCCGTGTTACAAGGGAAAGGAACCCAAGCGCAGCGAGATGTGGTGGCGTTGAATGCGGCGTTGGCGTTGGAGGTCGCGGGTGCGGTACCGTTTGGCGATCGCGCTGAAGGAATTGCCATGGCACAGGATATTTTGAAAGCGGGTTCGGCTTGGTCGAAGTTAGAGGAATTAGTCCAGTTTTTTAAGGATTAGAACCTATCGAAAACCCGCTCTAAAATCCGTTCGGAATTTGATAGCCATCTTCATGAAAAACGTCGAGACACGCATCGACCACCGTTGCCGAATATTTAGTATTGCGACCGTTTGCCAGTTCCTCTAACGCGGCTTCTAATCCCAAGGCACTGCGATAGGGTCGATGGGAAACCATGGCTTCGACGACATCTGCAACGGCGAGAATTTGCGCTTCTAAAATAATTTCATTGCCTTCGAGTTGATTCGGATAGCCGCTCCCGTCCATGCGTTCGTGATGCTGTAAAATCATTTGGCGCACGGGCCAGGGAAAATCAATATCGACGACAATCTCCGCACCGACGACCGCGTGGCTGCGAATCATTTCCATTTCAGCCGAGGTGAGTTTTCCGGGTCGGTTGAGGATTTCGGCGGGAACGTAAATTTTGCCAATATCGTGAATAATGGCACCGAGGTACAAACCGCGTCGCTGAATTTCGCACAACTGTAGTTTTCGGGCAATTTGGAGGGCTAAATCGGCGACTCGGCGTTGGTGTCCGGCGGTGTAGGGATCTCGCCAGCTAATGGCTTGCGCGAGGGAGGCAATGGTTTGCTCTAGGGCAGAGTTGAGTTTGGTAGTGATGCGATCGGTCTGGGTTTGTTGTTCGAATAAGGCTTGACTCTTACAAGTCAACTCTAGACTCGCTTCAATATTTTGGCGCAATACCTCCATCACTTCTCGTACCATTTGGGAGGGAAGATAGTCTTGGCAATTAAAAATACAAAGCGTTCCAAATGGCGTGCGATCGGGCCATAATAGTGGAATCCCGTAGTAAGCCACCAATCCCAGATCGATATCGGGTGCGTGTTGCCAATTGCGATCCTTCAAGGCATTTTCTACGAGTAGGGAATGCTTCGTTTTCAAGACGGCTTCGCAGAAATGTCCCGTTCCGAATTGAACGCGATCGCCAGGAAGATAGGGATTGCCAGCGGGATGCTCGGATGCCACGCAAACTTCAATGGTTAATGCATCTAAGTGGGTGATTAATGCTACTGGAACGTTAGCAATTTTTGTCAGAGTATCGACAATCGATTGCCACGCTTGTAGCGTATCTCGATCGATATAGGGTTTGTCGATCGCAATTGTTTCGCTCAGTTTATCGCTATTAATTTTCATGATTCGATCTCGACTTCATCGGGAGAACGCGAGGGTTTTCCCAACCTTCTACTAGCCTACAACCGAAATCCGATGACAATCGGCAAGTTGAGAGCAGGATCGGTTAGAGGCGGAAATATTGAGATCCCTGCCTGTCTTGTCGGTTGCTGAGTCAGTCTGAGGCAAGATACAGAGCCTAAAATTTGGACTGTTTTCAAGATGGCTCTTAGGTCAATTATAGTCTCAATGCCTCGGGAGACTCAAATTTTAAGGGTTTGAGATTGCCGCTTCGTTACTAAATTTTAAAGTCGCGTTACACTGACCTCTTGGCAACTGGGGGTTGTTCTGAGGGGATCGACAGTTTCGCGGTCGGAGATGGGTTTGGTTGAGAAATCTTTTTTATACTTATCAATCTCTCTAAAAAATCAGCGCTCGGCTCGGTCAATCCAAACCCGATCGCGTGGTCAAACAATGGTTCGATTTATCCGTTGCGATCGCGATTCGACGACGGCTAGTCGTGTTTTCAACAATCTCTCCCTCAACCTCGATTGGGGACGGTAGAGCCGTTTTTTGGTGAGGCGCGCTATACTTCATTCAGTGAAGGAAGGCAACCCGATTCGTTGACTGGATCGGGACAATCGATCGCCGGACTCAAGTTAGAGTTCGAACCGGGTTCTAAGTGGTTAGCAACTGATTCTCATCGATTGGCTGACCCGCTCGTTTCCCTTCCCGATCGACGGGACGATTAATACCGATATTGATAAAAAAAGGGGGTACCCGGATTCGAACCGGGGGATAAAGGATTTGCAATCCTCTGCCTTACCGCTTGGCTATACCCCCTCGCGATCGCGCATTTGCTATTCTAGCACGAGATGTTCTACTGCCAACACTTCGCCAATAATTTGTCCGATCCCTTGGCTCGTACCAACCTTGGGACTGATAACTCTCCGGATCGTGCTAGCTGTCGTAGAAAGCACAAACGATCGCGGGTGGGATCGTGGGAGTGAGGCTGCGATCGCGATCGCAAGGTTTCTAGCGTCCCCGAGCTATTCTAGGAAGACTATCTATCCAGTCGCTCAGTTCGCTCCTCCCACCCCAATTCGATACGAGTCGAGAGCGATCGCTGGCTGGGGAGTTTAGCTAACCTGCAAGCGACTCGGCTCGATTGTCGATGGACTGTCGCGATCGTTCTATCCCGTTTGACGCTCATGACTCACAATTCAATGCTCCGGGTTGCTCAAGTGACCGATATTCACCTATTCGCCGCCGCTGAGGGAGAATTATTGGGATTGCCGACCCAACAGTCGTTCCAAGCGGTACTCGCCGAGTTGCAACAACTCGATCCCAGACCCGACTTGCTGTTGCTGACAGGCGATCTCTCCCAAGACGAAACGCCGGACTCTTACCGACGGCTGTACGACTTACTCGCACCGCTGCGGATTCCAGTCTATTGGTTGGGGGGAAATCACGATCGCCTTCCGGTGGTCGATCGCATCTTATGCCAACCGCCGTTTTATGGGGACAAAGCCTTACAACGCAACGGATGGCAATTTCTGTTGCTGGGTAGCGGCGTACCGGGAAAGGTACATGGCTCCCTCGATTCCCAGAGTTTGGATTGGCTCGATCGCCAATTGAGCCAAAACCGCGATCGTCCCACGCTAATTGCCCTACACCATCCGCCGTTTCCCGTCAATTCGGAATGGATCGATGGTTCCCGGTTGCAAAACCCCGACGATCTCTTCGCGATTATCGATCGCCATCCGCAAGTTCGATTGGTGGTTTTCGGACACATTCATCAAGAATGCGATCGCCTCCGTCGCGGCGTGCAGTATTTCGGGACGCCATCGACTTGCGTTCAGTTTAAACCGGGGAGTCGCAAGTTTGCCCTCGATGACAAGTCACCGGGGTTTCGCCTGCTCGATCTGCGTTCCGACGGACGTTGGACGACGCGGGTGCAGCGGGTGAGACAGGTGTTGCAACCCAACCTGGCGGCGACGGGGTATTAGAGCAGAGCGGGATGTTTCCAAGAGGGCGATCGCCTCATGTTACTCCGTTTTTAACCAACACTGGAGTCCGTGTTGCCCTCGTCACGAGACAATGGGGGTTAGAGCCAACCAAGTTTCTCCCTATCCCCCTCTCTCCCGCTCTCCCTATCCCCCTCTCTCTAATTAAATCGTTCCCGGTACGGTCGATCCGTCTTCGCTGGGGACAAAGCTGGGATAGACATCGCGAATGCGATCTTTGGCATCAATGCAGACGAACATCGCCTGATTGGAGGTCAAGTCGATCTCGCTGCTCAGTCCGACCACGCAGTTGGCAAACCGTTCCGGTAGCAAGCTGCGGCGACAGCTATCGAGAATTGAGAACAATTGCGGTTGGCGCGTCCCGTAGTTGATATCGATGACGCAATCGGAGAGATCGAGGGGACGGCGTACCTGACGACAGGCAACTAGGGCATCCGAAGCATTGAGATCGGTATTGAAATCGATGCGATCGACACAACGCGCCATATCTTCGGGATGGAGCATACTGGCGCACGCAGGAGCCGCCACGCTAGGCTCGATGCCGGCATTCATTAAACGAGCGGCGCATTCTCGATAATCTTCGCGACTGCTCGGAATCAGTGCCGAGGCTGGATGGGGAAGAAAGGTCAGGCAGATCGATCCAGCGATCGCGCTGAGGGACGCAAATTTTTTGACGATCGAACTCGGTTGCATATCAAAATCTCAGTTGATGCAGTTGAACTTCAACCCTGCCAAGGGTAATCCTATTAACGCATTTTTAGGCGAATTTTCAGTTCTCCCGATGCGATTATGGCATTTCCAGAGGTGTTTTCGGGCGACAATGTCCCGGATCGCGCTACTGTGGAGATCGAGAGAAAATAGCCCATACCGTCAAAAGGGGGCACAATTATGGCTACCAGTCGTCGCGTTTCCCGCGTGGCTTCCCTGATCAAGCGCGAAGTCAGCCAGATGTTACTCAGCGACATCAAAGACGATCGCGTGGGTGCGGGTATGGTCAGCATTACGGATGTCGATGTATCCGGCGACCTTCAACACGCTAAAATCTTCGTCAGTATCTACGGAACGGATGAAGCCAGAGCCGAAACTATGGCTGGGCTGAAGTCGGCGACCAGTTTCGTTCGCAGCGAACTCGGCTCGCGGATTCGCCTGCGCCGCACGCCAGAGGTGGTATTTTTAGAAGACCGTTCCATCGAACGCGGCGATCGCATTTTGTCGTTGCTCAATCGATTGGAACGCGATCGCCAGGACGCGCCCAAAGACCTTCATTCCGAACCTGAAGAAGGGTAAAAGGCAGATCGGGGGACAAGGTTCGCTCCTCTCCCTCGATCGCCCGGACATTCACCGACCGATTGCATGACTTTAGCACTGCCCGAGATTGATTCGCTGTCTTTAGAACAACAGGTGGCTCAACTGTTCGTCGTCCGAGCGTCGGGTCACCTGTTCGACCATCAAATCGAATATCCGGCGTGGGAGCCGCCGATCTCGCAGTTGCAACAGTGGTTGGAAATGGGGATTGGCGGCGCGATCTTATTGGGCGGAAGTGCGGGAGAAGTGGCGTGGCGATCGCGTCAGTTGCAATCTTTGGCACGCTATCCCTTGCTTGTCGCTGCGGATATCGAGGAAGGGGTGGGACAGCGGTTTGTCGGAGCCACCTGGTTTCCGCCGCCAATGGCGTTAGGAGCGATCGCTGAGGGCGATTTATCCCGAGCCTGCCAATACGCCGAACGCATGGGAGCGGTGACGGCGCAAGAAGCATTGGCGATTGGGATTAACTGGATTCTCGCTCCGGTGGTCGATGTTAACAACAATCCCGACAATCCGGTAATTAACGTGCGATCGTTCGGTCAAACCCCAGAAACGGTCTGCGAGCTGAGTGCGGCGTTTATTCGCGGCGTCCGACAATTTCGGGCGCTCTCGTGTGCCAAACACTTTCCCGGTCACGGCGATACTGGGGTCGATTCTCACTTGGAATTGCCCGTCATTCCCCACGACAGCGACCGACTCGCCGAGGTGGAACTCCCGCCGTTCGTGAATGCGATCGCGGCTGGGGTCGATAGCGTCATGAGCGCTCACCTGCTGATTCGGACATGGGACGAGGAATTTCCCGCCACTCTCTCCCGTCCCATTCTCACGGGTCAGTTGCGTCAAAAATTGGGATTCGAGGGGGTTATCGTCACCGATGCCTTAGTCATGGGGGCGATCGCCAATCGCTACGGAGCGGCAGAAGCCCCGATTTTAGCCCTGGAAGCGGGGGCAGATATTTTATTAATGCCCGTGGATCCGCCAGGGGCAATTCAGGCAGTGTGCGAGGCGGTCGAGAGCGGTCGAATTTCGCGCGATCGCGTGCGTCAGTCGGTGGAGCGAATTTTTGCCTTAAAGCGCAAAACGTGTCAAGACCAACCCGAGGTCTCTCCCCTCTCTCTGACGCAACCGGATGCCTTGCAAACCGCTGCCGACATTTTGCGCGATTCCATGCGCGTGGGGGGCAACCTCCCGCTGCAACTGGATTCTCCTCCCGACGAGGACGGATATCGCAATTTAATTATCGTAGACGACCTGCTCGGATGCGACTTTCTCGCCCATCATACCCCCGCGATCGCCCGACCGGAACGACTCGGCTACCGCCTGCAACTGATTGACAGCCATACCGATTTAAATCCGGTTGCCGTGGCTACCGACACGTTCTCGCCCACGCTGCTACAATTATTTATCCGAGGGAATCCCTTTCGAGGCAGTGCGGGGCTGACCCAAGCCGCGCGGGATTGGTTGCAGCGGTTGCTGAAAACGGGCGAATTGCAAGCCCTGGTTATTTACGGCAGTCCGTATATTTTAGAGCAATCTTTTCTCAAACTGCCGCCTCACGTCCCTTACGTTTTTTCGTACGGACAAACGTCTCAAGCACAAGCCATTGCCTTAGATACCCTCTTCAGTCGCGGCGAACTTACGGCTTAACCGCGTCTCTGAATTCTTTAGCCCTACATCTACCGCAAGAACGATGTCCGGTTTGAGGTTTGAGGCGTAATCTAAAATTGTTGTTTCAATTCACGAAACGATTCGTGTAATGGATCGAGTGCGGTTGAAGCAAGCTGGTACTTTGCGATCGCAATTCATATCGGTATTTG
>CAYQUF010000186.1:0-1462 GCA_964420595.1 uncultured bacterium | reverse complement strand
ACCGATCTATACCTTCAGTTTGCACGCGCGAAAACTCATCGTTTCATGGGTTAAATCGATGGGAAATTTTCCTTATTCTATCTAGCTGTAAAAAATATTGGGAGGCATTGTTCGATGAAGACAGAGTCTCTTCCGTCTGGCATTCGCAATTGGTTGCACTCTATTTTTCAAGATTCCCCTTTCGACCTGCGCCTCGAATGTTGGGGAGATACGCAATTGGCGATCGACAAAACCACCCAACCGGATTCTTCTCTGGTGCTGCAAATTCACCACCCCGGCGTGATTCGCGCCTTGCTGATCGATCGCGATCCGCTAGTGCTCGCCGAAGCCTATTTGAAAGGCTATTTCGACTTTAACGGTCGAGTGGAAGATTTAATCGTCTTGGGGCGATATCTCGCTCGCACCGCCACGCGATCGCAACAAGCCGTTAGTGCCTGGTTCCAAGCCCTAACGCTACCCCGTTTGCCGTGGAAACAGCAAATGATGGGATTTTGGCAGCAATTGCGCGCTCACACGATCGATCGCGATCGCGAAGTCGTCCAGCACCACTACGATGTGGGCAATGACTTCTACAAACTCTGGCTCGATCCCCTCTTGGTCTACTCCTGCGCTCACTTCCCCCACCCCGACGCCACCCTCGCCGAAGCGCAAGCAGCCAAACTGGATCTGACCTGTCGCAAACTGCAACTCCAACCCGGCGATACCCTGCTCGATATCGGCTGCGGTTGGGGCGCGCTGCTACGCTGGGCGGTGAAACACTACGGCGTCAAAGGACACGGGATTACCCTGTCCCAAGAGCAAGTCGAATTCAACCAAAAGCGCATCGCCGCAGAAGGATTGGGCGGTCAGTTAGACGTCGAACTGCGCGATTACCGCAAACTGCCCAAACAGCCGATCTACGACAAAATCGTGTCGGTGGGCATGATCGAACACGTCGGGATCGAAAACTATCCGGTCTATTTCCAAAGCGCCCTGCAAGCCCTCAAACCCGGCGGATTATTCCTCAACCACGGGATTAACAGTAGCGATCGCTGGAATGGCTCCAGTGTCGGCGAGCGGTTCATCAATCGCTACATCTTCCCCGACGGCGAACTGGCGCGACTGTCCACGACCCTCACCGCTGCGGAAGACGCCGGTTGGGAAGTGGCAGACGTAGACGCCTGGCGGATTCACTACGCCAAAACCCTGCGCCACTGGGCGGCGAATTTGGAACGAGAGGGCGATCGCGCCAGCCAACTCATCGGCGATCGCAAATTGCAGATTTGGCGATTATACCTGCTCGGATCGGCAATGGCATTTGAAGAAAATCAAATGGGCGTCAATCAAGTGTTATTGCGCCGCAAACAGGATCTGCACTGGAATCTTCCCCTCACCCGCGACAACTGGCTGGTGTAGTGTAGGACTATTGGGCGACGGGCGGTTCGCGAACCGCCCCTACAGACCCCTGTCATTGCTCCCAATC
>CAYQUF010000185.1:6437-8948 GCA_964420595.1 uncultured bacterium | reverse complement strand
TGAAGAGATTGAATTTACGCCAACTCCTGGTTCGACCCTCCCTGGCAGTTTTCAATACACCATCAGCGACGGAAATGGCGGAACCGCAACTGCGACGGTGACCGTCACGCCAACCGACCCGTTGGAGGCATTAGGAGGAAACGACACGGTTATCGCCAACGACAATCCCAATACGATTTTTGGCAATGAAGGAGAAGACATCATTGAAGGGGGTGGCGGCGACGATATTGTCTTCGGACAGGAGGATACCGATTCTCTCAGTGGCGGTGCGGGAAACGATACTCTCGAGGGTGGCGACGAGGACGATACGCTGTTTGGCGATGAAGGAAACGATTCGCTGGCGGGGAATCAAGGGATTGACGTTATCGATGCAGGGGACGGAGACGATACGCTGGCTGGTGGAGATGATGGCGATACCCTCTCTGGCGGCAATGGAATGGATGTATTTGTATTCAACAATCCCGCAGAAGGCATCGATACTATTCTCGATTTCAATCCTAATGACGATACTATTTTGGTGTCGGAATCGGGATTTGGCGGCGGTCTGACTCCCGGCGTCATTGCACCAGAGCAATTTAGCGAGTTCATTACTATCGAAACTCGATTTATATACGATACGATGTCAGGAAAGCTCGATTTCGATCCCGATGGTATCGACACGCTTCCACCGATCTCCATTGCCACCTTAGACGGCGAACCGTCGCTGACCTTTAACGATATCGTCGTTTTCTAAAAGTTTTATAACGCAACCCGGAAAAATACGGGCAATGTTGATGGCTAGCGGTCACTGAGAAAATTCGGATTCACTCTAGGACATCGATCGCTAGAGTTTCAAACAATCTATTTATACATGCTTGTCTTTTGAGTCCAAGTGGCACTCGAAAGACAACTTCGTTTGCTTTAAGCGGCGATCGCAAATGAGGCAAGAAATTTAAAATTTCTTTAAAAAAAATAAGTGTTTTCACTGAGGCAACGAAAACTTACTTCTGGATAACGTTGAATTCGTATGTGCATCTTGCCGACCCAACCAATCAGGATACCAATAAATGTCAAACTGGAACACCTTACTCGATTTTGAAGGAATCGGAGATCTACAAGATGCAAATTCGTTTTATACTGACGCGGGACTTGCCTTTGATAATGCTGTTGGATTAGTCAGTTCGGATGTGGGAGGACAAGGCAACTTCAGTGGCGAACCCAGTCCCAATACAATCTTGACTTATCAATCTGGCAGATCGCTTAATATGAGGTTATTAGAGACTGTTCCAGCGGTTCGATCCGGACAACTTTCATTTTTCTACACATCGCCAGCGATCGGTCACGAGATTCGAGTATTCGATGAAAATGGAGATGTCGTACAATCTGCATTTTTACCGCCAACTTTACCCAAGCAAAATAGCTCGAACAACGATGAAATGCAGGGGTTTCGCCAGTTTGAGTTAGAATTTAGTGGCAATGCGCGATCGTTTTCATTAGGAAGTTTTGCCCAGCAAATTGGCTTCGACAATCTTCAACTTAGCCTGGACACGAGCGATTCGCCAACCGATATTGCATTATCCAATAATAACATTGCCGAAAATAGTGCCAACAACACCTTAGTCGGACTGCTCTCAACGACTGACCCCGATCCTGGCGATACCCATATTTTTCAATTACTCGACAACGCCAACGGACGGTTTGCAGTGGAGGAGAATCGATTAGTCGTCGCTAATGGGAGCCAACTCGATTTCGAGACGAATCCAACTCACGAAATTACGGTTCGTACGGTCGATTCTGATGGTCTAACTTTCGACGAAAACTTTACGATTAACGTCAACGATGTTAATGAATCTCCTACTGATATTCAATTAACCAATAATACAGTTGAAGAAAATAGTCCTAACGAAACGGCGGTTGGCGACCTCATTACCCTCGACCCCGATGCTGGCGATACTCACACGTTTCAATTACTCGATGATGCCAACGGACGATTTGCGATTAATAGCAACCAATTGGTCGTGGCGGATGGGAGCCAACTCGACTTTGAAACTCAACAGACTCACGATATCACGGTTCGTACGACCGATTCTGGCGGTCTGACTGTTGAAAAAGCGTTTACGATTAACACCAGCAATGTCAACGAATCGCCAACTGACATTCAATTAACTAATAATACGGTTGAAGAAAATAGTCCCAACGAAACAGTGGTGGGCAATTTCAGCACCCTCGACCCAGATGCTGGCGATACTCACACGTTTCAATTACTCGATGATGCCAACGGACGCTTTGTTATTAACAATAATCAACTGGTCGTCGCTGACGGGACTCAACTTGACTTTGAAACTCGACAGACTCACGACATCACGGTTCGGACAACTGATTCTGGCGGTCTGACTTTCGACGAAAACGTTACAATTAATGTCAACGATGTTAATGAATCTCCTGCCGATATTCAATTAACCAATGATACGGTGGAGGAGAATAGTCCGAATGGAATGGTTGTCGGAGATCTCGGTACTCTCGACCCCGATG
>CAYQUF010000185.1:0-6337 GCA_964420595.1 uncultured bacterium | reverse complement strand
GTCGTGGCGGATGGGAGCCAACTCGATTTCGAGACTGACCAGACTCATGCAATTGCAGTTCGGACAACTGATTCTGGCGGTCTGACTTTCGACGAAAACGTTACAATTAATGTCAACGATGTTAATGAATCTCCTGCCGATATTCAATTAACCAATGATACGGTGGAGGAGAATAGTCCGAATGGAATGGTTGTCGGAGATCTCGGTACTCTCGACCCCGATGTTGGCGATTCTCATACTTTTCAATTACTCGACGATGCCAACGGACGATTTGCGATTAATGGCAACCAATTAGTCGTGGCGGATGGGAGCCAACTCGATTTCGAGACTGACCAGACTCACGACATCACTGTCCGCACGACGGATTCCGGCGGTTTGACGTTGGATCGAATGCTAACCGTCGAATTACTCGATGTTCCCGATTCCAATAACGCTCCCGTTGCCAACGATGATGGGGTGACCATGCCGATTTCCCCAACCACACCAACCAATGGGGATGATAATATTACGTTCTCCAATGCTCCGCTGGAGATCGCATCTGCTGAATTACTTGCCAATGATAGCGATGCCGATAGCGATCCATTGGAAATTGTTGGTGTCGGTAATGCTGTTAACGGTACGGTTAACTTCGACTCGGCAAGTGACATGGTTACCTTTACATTATCCGATGCTTCAATGGCTGGAAGTTTCGAGTACGACATTGAAGATGGAAATGGGGGAAGTGCGAGCGCAACTGTCACCGTCATGCCTGCCGATACTTCCGCAGCCTTGGATGCTTTGAGCGGGAACGATACAGTGTTTGCCGATGATAGCGATAATACGGTTTTTGGTAATGCTGGTGACGACCAGATCGAAGGTGCTGGTGGAGCGGATAACCTCAATGGTGGCGATGGAGATGACGTTCTGATTGGCGGTATGGGAGCTGATTTACTGACGGGAAATGCGGGAGTGGACGAGTTTATGTTTAATACGCCTAGTGAAGGGGTCGATCTCATTACCGATTTCACGCCGGGAGCGGACAAGATTCTGGTTTCGGAGTCTGGGTTTGGTGGCGGCTTGGGTTCCGGTCTTCTATCTTCACTCCTTTTTACCGTCACCACCACAATCTTGTCAGTGTCTCCTTCGACTCGATTCATTTACAATCCGAGTTCGGGAGATCTGTTTTTCGATCCCGATGGTGGTTTACCCCTGAGTTCGCCCGAAAAATTTGCCACGTTAGATGGTGCGCCTTCTCTGAGTGTTTCGGATATCGAAGTAGTCTAAAAACTTTTGTAACGCAACCCGGAGAAATACGGAAAATCCCCAACTGTTGCTGCAACAGAACAAACGAAGGTTGTTGGTTGGGAGGATCTCGCCATGATTTCGACGGGTACGGTACGACAAAACGGGTTGGCTCAAACGCTGCAACTTTGGTTTCAGCCGCGATCGCGCTACAATCCAATCGATTGGCACGGGGAGGCGATCGTAGACGAGCCGATTCTACCGGGAGAAAAAGGACGGGTGAAGTTTCGCGGGTCGTGGTGGTTTGCACGATGCGATCGCGCGGTAAGCTGTTCTCCAGGCGATCGCGTTTGCGTGGTCGGACGCTGCAATATTACCCTGCTGGTCGAGCCTGTCTCTGACTAATCTTGTGCTGCACTTGGCAAGGGTTGGCTCGATTGAGTCAGCAAGGAAAAGACGAAGCTAAGACTTCGGTGGCGCGTACTGTTCGAATACTTCCGCTTCCGTCAGATTTTTCGTCTGGTTTGCAAAGCTATAGAACTCGGGTTTTCGGTCAATGAAAATTTGGTGTTCGAGAGTGAAGGAATTTTCGTCATCGAGCAATCCTACTGGGATTATGTATTCTTGACTTCCTTTAAAGCGATAAAAAATGTGAGTTCCGCAGTTTTTGCAAAATCCGCGTTCTGCCCATTCAGAAGAATCAAAGGTGGTGATGTTCTCTTCTCCTTCAATCGAGATGTCCGAGCCGCACTCTAAAGCCAGTAATGGACCGCCTCCCCACCGACGGCACATGGAACAATGACATGCGGCAACATTGTGATTTGGAGAGGTTACCTTAACGCGAACCGAGCCGCACAGGCAGCTTCCAATATTTTCAGTTTTGTTGGACATCAAGTGTTCCTTATCAATTGGGACATTTGTTAATATGTATAGCATTTTAGCTGAAGTTCTGCTTGAGAAAAGGGGGGCTAGTCCCGCTAGTATCTCGACACTCGGGGAAACTTCAGCTCTGAGTTTTCTACACCACTAAGGCGCGATTGCTTTCGGATGGGTAAGTCATCTCATGCAATCTTAAAATCAAACATGACGGCGGAACTTAAATAACTTCGCCAGTTCTCGATAAACCTTGCGATAGAGTGGGATTCGATCGGACTTAATTGTCGCGTAAACCTTTGCGCCTGGGAGCAACTTTTCCTGCGAATTATCGATCTCCGCACGCACCCGCAATAATTGCTTTTGCTTGGTTTCGTCCGATTGCATCACCCGTTCGACTTCTTGAATAGAAGCACTATATTTTTCAAACCCCGGTTCTAGGGGATGAAACGTCACCTCCGCACCATCGACGACAATATCAGAATCGGCTTGAGGGACGTTAATAAATGCCACCAGTTGGCTTAAGTCAGCAACTTCCATTACGGGTTCCCCCGCTTCCATCGTCTGACCGACTCGTTCGTGCAAATTTTGGCTCAAAACAACTCCGGAAGTCTCGGTTTTGAGCAGTTGATGGGTTTGTTGCTCCTGCTGCAAGCGTTCTAACTCTTTATAGCGAGTTTCGAGTAAGGGACGTTGACTGTTGGCTTCAACTTTTGCCGAAGCGAGGGTTTGTGCGGCGACTTGTTGGCTGGCGGTTTGTTGCGAGAGGCGATCGCGCAGTTCGTCGAGTTTGTCTTGTTTCTGCTTGGCGATCGCATCGATTTCCGCTCGTTTGGCTGCAATTTGTTGTTCTCGTTGATTAATTTGTCGGTCGAATGTCGCTCGTTTTTGTTTAAATTCGTCTACTCGAAATTCCGATACCGCTCCTTCTACAACTAGCGGCTGAATTTTGTTGATTTTCTTATTGAGATAGTCTTTCTCCTCTTTAAATCCATCAATCTCAGCTCGGACTGCGGCGATATCGCGATTCAACTTTTGAACTTCAGGTAACGCCTGTAAATTCGCAATTTCGCCTTTCAACCGCGCCATCTGTCGCTGAGTTGCGACCGATTGAACTTCAGCTTCGCGAGACTTGGCTTCATAGGTATTAATCTCCTCCGTCGTCGCCTCAACTCGCGATAAAACCTCTTGATATCTCGCTTGAGCTTCATTAATATCGCCATCGAGATTATCTGTCGAAACAATCGCCACCGTTTGATTTTCCCGAACGCGATCGTTGGGTTCGACTGCAATTTCAATAATTTTTCCCGGAACGTCCATATAAACGCGACGATGGCTGTCTGGAAGCGGTTTGAGTTGTGCGTCGGCTTTAACTGAATTGGGAACCGGAATCTGACCGATTAATCCTATCCCTAAAATCACGCCTCCGACAATCAGCCAGCGACGATAGGAAGGCGATGAAGGCTGCGACTGCGATGGTGCGGGTTGGGATTCCGCTTGTTGGGGTTGGGATTCCGCTTTGGGTTGCGGTTGGGGTGACGACGAATTTGGCGGTACGGCTTTATACGGAGATCGAGCCGTATTGTTGGGTTGGTCGGGTTTGGACGGATAGGTAGAAGTCATGAGGGTAGATGCTCCAACTGAATGTTATTGAGGTTGTTTGCTCGGGAAAAAGTAGTAAATCAACCACGCCACCAAGATAATCAGAGCCGTCATCGGGATATGCGTCAGCGAAAAGTCGGTAATTCGCCAAAACAGGAACCCGAACACGAACCAAATATAGGCAAGGCTGAAGGGTGCGTAAAAGGCGAGAATGGGGATATCGCGCGATCGCTCTTGTAGCGGTCTGCCAGTCAGCAATTTGGCATATAAACCAAAGGCACGGCGGCGCAGGTTGTTGATTCCCGTGAGGGCGACAGCAAGGTAATAGCCGTCAAATCGTGCCAGGGGATTGAGATTGAGCGCCACGGTAAACAATGCAGCGACCGTCAGCAAGTAACTGGCGGTATGCAACCAACTGCCATCGAGACTCCAATGCCACAAACACAGGGCGATCGCGGCGATAATCAACTGCACCATCACCCCCGCACCCACCACCTGCACTCGCTTAAACCGCGACAGGCAGTAAGAATCGCTGGTATTCGTATAGGCTGCGGGCATCATAATAATCAATAAAAATCCCATTTCGGGGACGATCCCGCCGTAGTGTTTCAGGGTAAAAGCGTGTCCGAACTCGTGCAGAGTAACCACCAACGCCACCAGCAATCCGAAGGGAAGCAGTAGGGACGCACCGTAAGTCGAAAACAGCTTCTCTCCCATATTGACGATTTCGGCGCGATCCGAGAGTCCCACGGCGGTACACAAGGCCAGGAAAGCGATTAAAAATAGGGCGAACGGACGGCTCCAAATCCAACGCAGGCGGTCGATGTGGCGGTTGAGGAAGGAGTCGGGGTTGAATAGGGGAATGCGGAAGAAGAGGAGCGACAGCGGCGTGAATTTGCCCCGTTTGGGTTTGACGGGTTCGGTTCCCACCAGCATTCCGGTTGCGGCGAGGTACTGCATCAGGCGTTTGAGTTCCCCGAGGGACAGTCCGAATTGCTGGCAAATCTGTTGGGGTGAGGATCGACCGAGTTGGGAAATCGCTTGTTGGTCGCGATCGCTCACTTGCATGTGAGTGCAATTTTCGGGATTGCGCAGGATCCAATGTCCGTCGGGGTTCCAAATCCATTCAAGACAGGGTTTGAGTTGAGGGGAAGGGCGATCGCTCGCGGGTTCGGGATCGGGTGCGGATTCGGAGACGAGGATGTTGAGGCGAACCAGTTTTTCGAGTAATTCAACCACGAAGTTATCGGGAATGGGGCGATCGAATTCTTGCTGGCATCGCGATCGCACTTCGGCGACTGTATATTTTCCATTGAAATAGCGCAGGGCGTATCCTTCCTCGGGAGAAAAACGATGGTTGGGATAGCCGGATTTCGCACGCAACACGATGCGATCGCTTTGTTTTTCCCGCATCAGCTTCCAGTAGGGGGTGAGATCGGGACACAGCCAATCCTCGCTATTGCCAGTCTGGGCGCGATCGTTCAGTTGCATGGCTCGGTCAGATGCACGTCAGGTAGCGATTGCCCAACTTAGGGAAAATACTGAGTCGGTCGGTCGCGATCGCTGATATTATTACTGTACCCGATTGTGGTTCTTGGGGAGATTGATTCGTGTAAAGCTTTTGTAAAGTCTTGCAAAATACTTGGAAACAGTGAGAAGGGAGCGATCGCATAATGTCAGGCTCCTATTCGCCAGCCTTGATAGTATACTCTTAATATAGGAAGCGATCGCTTGGCTACATCTCAGTCCATCTTACTGCGGTGGACTTTGCCGAGAAACCCCAGACACTGGGTTTCTTTTCTTGCGACCAAAGGGCGATCGCATTTTGGTGAAAGAGCGGTCAGGTGTGTTAGCCGGTAATTCACCATTGCCGAAGTCAACGGGATTTTACATCCGCGTCACCCACCACTAACTATCCAGTCTTTCCCCGTTGCGATCGAATTCGGATTCAACGTTATTACCAGGGTCACTGAGTTATGTCAAAGTCTAAACCACAACCCTCATTTAATCTTGGACAATTAAGAGAACTGGAGATCAGACTGAATCGCGAAAAAGATTTAGGAAAATTATGGGAATTTTACTTGGATAAGTTTGCCGATCGTCCAGAGTTTATCGAATTTGGCGAGCCTGTGGATCATCCGTTTTTGAAAAAAATTATCCCGCTCCTCAGCCAGAAAATGTTTAATAAAGATCCACGAGATATATTTTTAATTAAGATTCCTGAATATGATTTTATCCATGGTAGTTTCTGGGTAGAAAGTCGAATTGGTGGATTGATTTATTTTGAGAGGAAGCTTAAGGGGATGGTGGCAATATCAGGATCAAATTTATCAGGCAATATGCAATTTTCTCGCTTTACAGGACATCCAGTCGAGAATAACTGAGAGGATGTTTCGGATTTCTTTGGCAGTTTATTCTAGGTCATCATAAGTGGGTACAATTTGCCCATGCTATTTGCGATCTGTTGTGGCGATCGCGATTCAATAGACCGACAATAGCCGATCTAGATTGGGATTAGTCGATGTCGAGATAGAGGCGATCGATATCGAATTCGAGGTCGAGGCTGGTAAGGGTGACGCGATCGCCCGTTTGATAAATGGTAGTTTCCCAGGTATCTTCACCAGTGCGGCGGCGACATTCA
>CAYQUF010000184.1:0-9078 GCA_964420595.1 uncultured bacterium | reverse complement strand
GGCACTGCGTCCGATGAGGGAGCGCTGGCGGGCATTTCCGTGGGAGCGTCTCCCTTGCCTCGCACCCACCGCTCGATCGCGCCGATCAAGTGTTCGGCATCGACGGGTTTGCTGATGTAATCGTCCATTCCGGCAGCCAAACACTTATCGCGATCGTCGGGCATGGCGTGAGCTGTCAGGGCAATCACGATGGTATGGCGATCGCGTCCTTCCCGGCGGCGTAACTGCCGCGTTGCCTCGTAGCCGTCCAACTCGGGCATTTGACAATCCATTAACACGATATCGTACGATCGCGCCTCCAGTCGTTCCAACACCTCCCGACCGTTCGCGACGCTATCGGCTCGCGCGCCAAACGCACTCAGTTGGCTGAGAATCACCTGGCGGTTGGTGGGATGGTCTTCAGCCAAGAGGATGTCGAGATTCGACAGGACGTCCGAGACGGCGGCGGACTCGCGATCGCTGGGGGAATCGTTTGCGTCCATCGCCTGAATTTCCGGCGCGACCGTGGCAATCAAGGCATCGAACAGTTGGGAGGCGCGTACGGGTTTAATTAAATAGCTGGCAATGCCCTGGCGTAACAGTCGTTCGACGCGATCGCGATGTTTCATCGACGCCATCGGCAAAATTTTAACCGGCTGCAAGCCCGGATCGGCATCGATCGTTTCTGCCACTCGGCTGCCATCGGACATCGAAAGTTTGAGATCGATAATGGCAATATCATAGGAGGTTCCCCGACTGAGAGCTTCACGCAACTGTCGGATCGCCTCCTCCCCGGACGCGGCTTCGTCAATGCTATCCATCCCCCACGCATGGGTGAGGTAGCGCACGGATTGGCGGGTGGTGGCGCTTTCGGAGGCGACGAGCAGCTTCAGATTGCTCATCACTAACGGCAGTTCGGGCGGTTGCGGGGCGGGTTGTCGGTTCAACGGGACGGCAAACCAAAAGGTCGAACCGCGTCCCAGTTGGCTCTCGACGCTAATTTTACCCCCCATCAGCGCCACCAACTGCTGGCAAATTGCCAATCCCAATCCCGTCCCGCCGTATTCGCGAGTGGTGGAGGCATCGATTTGAGAAAACGATTGAAACAAGCGATCGATCGCCTCGGGCGCGATGCCAATGCCCGTATCCCGCACGCTAAAGCGCACGATCGCCCGATTCGATGGTTCCGCTTCGAGAGACACCCGCACCACCACTTCGCCGCGATCGGTAAACTTGATGGCGTTGTTAATCAAATTGAGCAACACTTGCCGCAACCGCGCCGGATCGCCTTGTACCGAACGGGGAACGTCGCGATCGATCAAGGTGGCTAATTCGATGTTTTTCTCTTCCGCTTGCATCGCCACCACATCGACGACCTCTTCGAGACAGCGATCCAAGTCGAAGTTGATGGTTTCCAACTTCATCTCCCCGGCTTCGAGTTTCGAGAAGTCGAGAATGTCGTTAATAATGGTGAGCAGGTGTTTGGCGCTGCGCTCGATCGCCTGATTGTACTCCCGTTGTTTCCGGTTGAGATCGGTGCGCCCGAGCAATCCCGCCATTCCCAAAACGCCGTTCATGGGGGTGCGAATTTCGTGGCTCATGTTGGCGAGAAAGCGAGATTTAAACCGAACCGTTTCCAGGGCGGCTTCGCGAGCTTCGACCAGTTCGTTAATGCGATTGTCGGCAATCACCACGCCACCGACATTGCCTTCGGGGTCGTACCAGGGATGGATCGCCCAGCGGGAATAGACTTTTTCGCCGTCGGCGCGCACCCACAGATCCTCGGGATTGGAGATGATTTCCCCTTGCAGTGCCTGTTGGTGAATGAATTTCCAGCGATCGGGCAAGTCGGGAAATAACTCGTAGTGGCTGCGTCCGAGGAGAGAAGCGTCGCCGAGGTCGTAGCGTTGCAACCAGCGATCGCTATAGGCGAGATAGCGCATTTCGGTGTCGAACATCGCCATGGGAACGGGGGCGTGGGTGACGATTTGCCGCAATTGCTGCCGTTCTCGTTCGAGGGAGGCTAACGCTGTATTGAGCCGGACGACGCGATCTTGGGTTTGTTGGTAGAGATGCGCCTGGGTCACGGCGATCGCCAGTTGGCTGACCACGGCGTAGAGAATTTCGGTTTCGGGGACGCTCCACCGCCACGGTTTCGGGCGGGTTCCGATCGGATAGGCGTGTTGTCCTTGGGGCGGACGAATTGGAAAGGCGCGATAGCAGCACGATCGCAGTTCGATTTCAACGTCGGGGTTGTCGCAGGCGACGAATCGAAGGGCAGCGCTGCGATTGAGGCGAGAGGCGATCGCTTCGTCGGTGAGGGCGTGCCACTGTCCCAGCCAGGATCGCTCGTCGGTGTGGTTGTATTCGTAGGCGATATCGAGTTTCCGGGAATCGGGTACGGACCAGCCGAACACGGCGCGATCGAGGTTGAGCAGTTGCGCCAGTTCCTCTAAGGTGGCGGGCAAGCTTTGTTCGAGATCCAGGGAAGCGTGAATTCGATTGGTGAGGGCGTTGAGCAGGGTTTCGCGGGTGGCGCGGGCGCGTTCGCGTTCGAACAGGTGAACTTGTCGCAGGGCAAAGATCGTGGCGGTGGCAAGCAATCCGCTCAAGACGATCGCCAACAGGTTGAGCGGTTGCAATTGGCGTTCGAGGTGGCGTTGGGGGATGACCAGCGCCAGGGACCAGTTGACTTCGGTGAGGGGTAAGTAAGCAATATATACGGGAGTTCCGTCAATTTGCGTCAGTTTGATATCTTCGCCATCGGCGCGCATGGAAGCGGCAATCGCGGCAAATTCTCCCTCGCGGGAGTCGGGATCGGGTTCGTCGATGCGATGGAGGTTGCCGCGATCGGACGAAAAGATCGGTTCGCCGCGCGAGTTGAGGACGAAAGCATAACTGCGATCGCCGTAGTGCAGTTGTCGGACAATCTCGGAGATGCGATCGAGGTGGATTTTGCCGACGATCGCGCCGAAGGGGATCTCCGATGACGAGAACGGGGTGGCGATGGCGACGACCAAATTACCGCCGGTCGGGTCTTGGATGGGATTGGAGATGTACGGTTTGCCAGATCGAACCCCTTGAAAGTAGGGGCGATCGCCAATATTGCGCGGCTGTCCGTCGGCGTCGATGGCGTCGCCGTCTGCGTTGGCAACTTCGAGGTGGACAAAGTTGTCCGATCGCCCCTTGGCTTGTTGTAAGTTCGATTGAATCTCGGACCGATCGAACGAGCGAATTAACGGCGCGATCGCCTCGATTTCGGTTTTGCGAATCGCCAGCCAGCGATCGATCTGGGTTCCGCCTAATTCCACGGACTGCAAGGCATTTTGTTTCAGATTGGTTAAAATTAGCTCTCGCACGACCCGATAGCTGACAAACGCCGTGGCGCTCACGGCGATGGTGGTGCTGACAATTGCCAAACGCACTAAAAAATGGCGCGGTCGCCAGCCCGGACGATAGGGTTTGTACCAGTTTTGAACGGTGGCGTGCCAATGCAACCGCTGGGATTTCGACAAAAATAGACTCACGCGAATCACCGAAATTCGAAAGAAAAATCGATCGGATCCTGCCTTGTATTGTAGTGTTTGTCTGGGTTCGGCGCGATCGCGAGGAGGCTGGAGATCGATTTTAAAATCTCGCCCATCGATGGCATGATTTCAATTTCGGGTTAACAATATTAGGACAACCCCGAATCTCAGTCCCCCGGCTCGTCCCCTAATCCAACCATGCAATCTCAGGCACATCCCCTCTACTCTCCCGATCTCGAACACGTTATCGATCGCTGTCCCTTAAGCGTTTCCCCCGATACTCCCCTTTTGGAGGTCGTCACCCGCATGGGTCAGACCCGAGGAACGTGCATCCTCTCAAGCGTCCACTCCCCCACCGATCTCGACGAAATGGGCAACGATCGCCCCAGTTACGTCCTGGTGGTCAAAGCCGATCGCTTGTTGGGAATTTTCACCGAACGGGACGCGGTGCGTCTGAGTCCTTTGGAATTAGACCTGGCTCGCACCCCGATTTCTCAAGTCATGACGCGATCGCCGATAACGCTAACCCGAACGGGCGAAAGTAACTTATTTAGCGCCCTGTCGTTGTTTCGCCAACATCGCATCCGCCACCTTCCCGTCGTGGACGAGCGCGGTCAACTCGAAGGGGTGGTGACGGTCGATAGCGTGCGGCGATCGCTCCAGCCGTTTAACCTGCTCAAATTGCGCTTGGTGGCGGAAGTGATGACCGAAACTGTGGAAACGGCTCCACCCCATTGGTCGGTGTTGCAAGCGGCGCAAACGATGACCGAGCGCCATCTCAGTTGTTTGGTTATCGTGCAAGAGAGTCCAACTGGCGATCGCCCCATTCCCCTGGGAATGCTGACCGAACGGGATATCGTCCAGTTTCAAACCTTGGGATTGAACTTGTCGAAGCTGGTGGCGGGAGAGGTGATGAGCGCGCCGCCGTTTTGCACTCATCCCGACGAGTCCCTGTGGGTGGCGCACCAACAAATGCAGCAGTGTCGGGTTCGCCGGTTGACGGTGGTGTCGCCTCAAGGGGAACTGGTGGGATTGCTCAGTCAAACCAACTTGCTGCAAGTGTTCGACCCGATGGCGATTTACGGGGTGGTGCAGGTGTTGCAACACACGGTGGAGGAGCGCACTGACGAGTTGCAGCAAGTCAACTGTCAGCTCTTGCGCGAGATCGAACAGCGCCAGCAGACGGAGGCGGAATTGGTGCGAGCGCTGGCGAAGGAGCGGCAGTTAAACGAGTTAAAATCCCGGTTTACCTCGATGGTGTCCCACGAATTTCGCAATCCTCTCACCACGATTCTGGCGTGCGCCCAACTGTTGGAACTCAATTCGCTCAATCTCAGCGAGGAGCGCAAGCTTGCCAATCTCCAGCGGATTCAAACGGCGGCGAAGGGATTGAATCAGACCATCGAGGAATTACTGCTGCTCGGGCAAATTGAAGCGGGAAAGTTTCACAGTCAACCGGCGTGGTTGGATTTAACCCGATTGTGTCGCGAAATTGTCGAACACGTGGCGTCGGCGGACAACGACGCCCACCCGATCGCCTTTGAGGTCGGCTTTCTCGACGGGATCCCCCGGGATTTGGGTACCCATGCCTGGATGAGCGAAAAATTGGTGCGTCACATCTTGACAAATTTACTGTCTAATGCTTGCAAGTATTCCCCAGCCGGAAGTCCGATTCAGTTCGAGTTGACGTACCACGGTCGCGCGGTACAGTTTAAAATTGGCGATCGCGGCATTGGCATTCCCGAAACAGAGCGCGATCGCGTGTTCGACACTTTCCACCGCGCCAGCAATGCCAGTCATGTCAGCGGAACGGGGTTGGGATTGGCAATCGCCAAACAATGCGTCGAAGCACAAGGGGGCAATATTACCATCGACAGCCAAGTCAACGTCGGCACCACCATCACCGTTACCCTTCCCCTACAAGTGAGCGCGTCCGTTAAGATGCGGACTGCGCGTTGAGGGCGTATTCGCGAAACCGTTCCATATCCGCCTGGATTGTCGATTCGACGATGCGCCCTAAAAATAAGTTATCCATAATTTGCCCCACCACGCCGGGGATGGCATAGGCGACCGTGAGCTTCACGATACTCGAATGCTTGCGATCGTAAAACCGCACCGCACCCCGGTTGGGCAGTCCGTCCACCGATTCCCATTGAATGATTTGATGGGGAATCAACTTCAAAATTCGCGACAGCCAGCTAAATTCCAACCCCGTCGAGGCGAGTTTCCACCGCGACAGGTCGGGGTTATCTTCGAGAACCTCCACCGAATCGATCCATTTCATCCAACGAGGCATTTGCTCTAAGTCAGACCACAAATTCCACGCCAGTTCGATCGAAATCGGAACTTCTACTTGCACGCTATGTTCGAGCCAATCGGTCATGATGTTATCAATTGAATGGGAATCGCTGGCATTGCTAGCTAAAAGCAGGGGAATGAGAACTGGCAGCGAGTTGCGACGCTTTTGCCAGCACTGCCCGAGCAGCTTGCCGTCCGGAGAGGGTGGCTCCTTCCATGCTATCGATATAATCCTGCTGGGTGTAACTGCCAGCGAGAAAGAAGTTCGACACCGGCGTCGCTTGGGGCGGACGGTAAGGATCCATCCCCGGCGCTTCCCGATACAGCGATTGAGCCAACTTCACTACACTGTACCAAGTCATGTTGAGATCTCGCGCCGAAGGGAACAGCTCGCGCACTTGAGTTAGGACGTGCTGGGCGATCGCATCGTTACTTTGCTTAATAAACGGATCGCCGGGAGTCAGCACCAGTTGCAACAGCGACCCCTCCCCTTCGCGGTAGTAATCGCCGGGACTGGTTAAGGCGAGATCGGCAAAACAGGAAAAGTCGGCGTCGGGGGTGTAGAGCAGGTTATCGAGTCCCGCCGCTTGCTGGAGTTGCTGGCGTTTCTCGGCGTCGTGCAGTTCGGTCACCCAACCGTCGAATCGCAGTTGCACTGTCGCCACGGGAACGGTATCGAGTTGGTAAATCTTGTCAAATTCCGACCACTGACGCCATTCGGGAGGCAGCACCTTTTGAATGCCGGGAACGTCACAGGCAAAGACGTAGGCATCGGCGGTAATGGTTTCCTCTCCTTCCCCTTGAGCGACGGTAATTCCCGTGACGCGAGTGTCGCCGTCTTGCCCTTCGTATTGAATTTGCCGCACCCGCCGCCGCGTGTGGATTTTTGCCCCCCGCGATTCGAGGTAGCGGACGATGGGTTTGTGCAGGTATTCGTCTGGGGAGCCTTCGAGCATCCGCAACACTGAGGCTTCCGTTTTGGCGGCGAAAAATTGGAAGATGGTCAACATGCAGCGCGCGGAGATGTTCTCGGTGTCGATAAAACCGAGGGCGTAGGCGATGGGATTCCACATCCGCTTCAGGCTGCCGTTGGAGCCGCCGTGGGAGCGAAACCAGTCGGCGAAACTCATGCGATCGAGATCGCGAATGGTTTGCATGGCACCGTCGAAGTCCACCAAGCCGCGAATGAGGGGACTGGTTCCCAGGGCGATCGCATTTTGGGCTTTATCTTGCGGCGACAGTTGCGAGGTAGTGAAGAAGGCTTTCAATCCGTTGAACGGCGCGCCGGTAATGAAGCGAAAGTCCAGTTCGCCGGTTTTGCCACCTCGGTTGACAAAGGTGTGGACGTGGTCTTTGAGGCGCAGGTTCTCGAACGCCCCGACTTTTTTCATTAAATCGAACAGTTGGTAGTAGCAGCCGAAGAAGACGTGCAACCCCATTTCGAGATGATTGCCGTCGGAATCGACCCAACTGCCGACTTTTCCGCCCACGAAGGGACGGGATTCAAAGATTTCGACTTCGTGTCCGGCATCGACCAGTTCCACGGCGGTTGCCATTCCAGCCAATCCCGCACCCACGATCGCGACTCGCATTCTGCCGTGTATCCTCGTTTAGTGACTTTACGTATTCTAGTACCGATTGGCGTTAAGGGGATGAGGAGAGAGAAACCCATTGGTCGTCGGGGCGGTTCGCGAACTGCTCTGACAATAGCGTTTGTTTGCGCCACCAATTCATTTGTAGCCAACGCTTATTTGTCCCACTCATTCATCTGGCAAGGGATGCGGCGGCGCGTATTTGCATTAACTCGGGCAAATTTGAAACTGTAACTGATTTTTACCCCGCCGTTTGATATCGTACATGACGCGATCGGCTTGTTCGATCGCCATCTCGACTGACTCGGGTGCCGAGAGAAAGGTGACCGCTCCAATGCTGAAGGTAACGACCTCGTGCTGGGTTCCTACGGTTTCGAGTAAGGCTTGGTGCAGGCGATGCAGTCCGGTTTGGGCGAGTTCTGGGTTGGTTTCCGGGAGCAGCAGGACAAATTCGTCGCCGCCAAGTCGAGCTACGGTATCGGTGGCGCGCAGGGTATTTCGAGCTACAATTGCGGTCAGGCTCAAAATGCGATCGCCCGTGGCGTGTCCGAAGCGATCGTTGATGGCTTTGAAGTTATCGATGTCTAAATACGCGACGGTGAGGGGGTATTGGTGTCGGCGCGATCGCTGAAATTCCAGTTCGGCAATTTCCCAGAAATACCGTCGGTTTAAGACTCCCGTGAGTCCGTCGGTTCGCGCCAGTTGGCGTTCGCGATCGAAGGCGGTTTTGAGCGACGAGAGCAGGTACGTGACGATGAGGAAAAAGCCCAAGCGAACTAAAGCATTCCAATAGGCAATTGCTGGATAGGTGTAAGAATACGGATCGAGAAGATCGGTCGTCCACCAGGCGATCGCGCTAATGACCGATAAAAGAATTCCAGCTTGCCGACTGACGAACCAAGCTGCAACGGAAATAGGAACGAGATAAAAAATAGACAGCGAAAGTTCGATGGTAATGAACCAGTCCACAATACCAATGAAGGCAACCAGGACTAAAGCAATACTAAAGGTTGCAATTTTTGGCAGGGACTTAAGTAAATTAATTGTGTTATTCATAGATGCAATCTTAGAATTAAAAAGAGAGCGATCGCATTTCTAGAGTAGCATCCGAGGGTGAGAATAAAGAGTAATATGCTATTTTAGAGGTTATCGCGATCGCCTCTAGAAACCCCTTCATTGTCCAAACGAATGCAACCCGTGTTCTATTGAATCTCCAGACGAAAGCCGGGTAATACTGTTTCACCTGAAGCGATCGCGGGAAACGCCAGAACCTCTACGTCTTGATTGGGGCGATAAATCTCAACGGTTTTGTCTTGAGGATCGATGAGCCACCCCAGCCGCAGACCGCTTTCTAAGTATTCTTGCATCTTGTTTTGCAGTGGCTTTAAGCGATACCCAACCTGCGAGCGATCGCACTGGTTGAGTTAGGAGATCCGAAGCCATCAATTGTCATTAGTTTTCACGATTCAAATACTTGCCAATTGACAGAATTCGCAACCGGGTAGGTATAAGTTCGGTCATCCTTCCAAATTAATTATATAATAACCCGTAGGTTGGGTTGACGAAGGAAACCCAACACAACTGCTATCGCTCTTAATTATCAACCGCATGCAATATCGGCGACCCAAAACACCAGGAGCAATCTATTTTTTCCCGTTGTCACGCATCAGCGACAAACCATA
>CAYQUF010000183.1:0-9237 GCA_964420595.1 uncultured bacterium | reverse complement strand
TCATCAATCGGTGAAGCGGGGATGAAAGGCGGTCAAGCTCGGGTCTAAACGAGTACTCCGCCAAGCAAGTGCCCAGGGATAGGAAAACGAAGCCATGTCCGAAGCGTCGTTATGCTAAACCTGCGAAAATTAGACTGACACGCAGGAGCCAAAAGGCAGAGGATAAAGGAAAGGCAAATTTTTCTTTGACCTTAACAACCCCGGAGGTTCGGGAATGATGTCTTGCTCTTTGCAGGATGTTGTTCTCAGGGCTACTGAAAGCCCGCTCCGTACCGCTTAGCGGTCGGAGTCGGGTAGTTTACCCAATAATTCCTTCCCCCTGTCGTTGCACCATTTGCTCGATCGCCTCAGCCGGAATCGGACGGCTGTAGCGATACCCTTGCATGACATCGCATCCCTGCTGGCGGAGGAATTCCTCTTGTTGTGCGGTTTCGATGCCTTCAGCGACGATACGTAAATTCAGACTGCGCGCCAATTGCACGATCGCGGTGACGATGGCAGCATTTTTGGTATCGACGCTCAAGTCGCTCACGAAGCAGCGATCGATTTTCAGGGTATCGAAGGGAAACTGTCGCAGGTAGCTCAACGACGAATAGCCGGTACCGAAATCGTCCAAACACAGTTCGATTCCCAAGGCTTCGAGTTCCTGCAAGGTCGAGATTGCCGATTCTGGATCGCGCACCACCACGCTTTCGGTCAGCTCGATCTCCAACCACGACGGATCGATCGCGGTTTCGGCTAAAATGCTCCCGAGGCGATCGCGCAGTCCCGGTTGGTTGAACTGCTCTCCCGACAAATTCACCGACACCGACCAATCGTATCCGTTGCGATGCCACAGGTTGAGTTGCTCGCAGGCTCGACGCCACACCCACTCGTCAATCGAGACGATCGACCCCGTCTCCTCCGCCAAAGGAATGAATTCGCCGGGAGAGACGAGTCCCCGGTCGCGATGCTGCCAGCGCACCAGGGCTTCTAACCCGACAATGGTGCGGGTTTTCAGGTCAATTTGAGGCTGATAGTACAACAGCAACTCGTCTCGCTCGATCGCGTGGTGCAAGTCCATCTCCAACATGAGGCGATCGTACGATTTCGCCTGCATCGCGCTGGTATACAATTGGTAGCGCTGTTGGCTTTGCTTGGCTTGATGCAAGGCGGAGTTAGCCACCTTGAGCAGATAGTCGATGTCCGTTCCTTGTTGCGGGTAGAGCGCCACCCCCAACGTATTGCTCAAGTGAAACTCGTAGGTATCGAGGGTAAAGGGTCGTCCCAAGGCTTCGAGAATCGCACTGGCGAGAGTGGCGACTTCTTTGCGGGAAGTGAGGGGAGGAAAAATGAGAGCCAGTTGTTCGCTGTTGAGCCGAACCACCGTTCCGCCTTCGGCGGTAAATGGCAAGACGCGATCGGTCACCGCTTGCAAGAGCAAATCGCTGTAATCGGTTCCGAGGGAGTTGTTGAAGCGATCCAGCCGATCCAAGCCCAAGATCCCAACTCCGATTTTGTCGCGATTTGGCGTCACGCGATCGAGGGTTTGGCGAAACCGCTCGCGCAAGAGCAGGCGATTGGGTAAATTGGTGAGGCTATCGTAGTAGACCAGGTCGTTGAGTTTGGCGATCGCTTCGTTGAGGGCGCTGGTTTGCTGCTGTTTGAGCATTTCTTGCTTGCCCAGTTGCGCCGAAATCGCTCCCAACAACTCCGAGCGGGTAAAGGGTTTGGTGAGATAGTCGTTTGCGCCTAATTCCATCACCCGACGCAGGGCGGATCGCTCCTCTTTCGCCGTCAGACAGATAAACGGGACGGTCGCCGTCTGCGGATCTTGCTGCAACACCGCCAACACGCCGTAGCCGTCCAAGCTGGGCATCATAATATCGCACAAGATCAAATCCGGCTGCTCCGTTTGAGCCAGGCGGACGCCCACTTTACCATCTTCAGCTTCGAGAACCTCAAACCCTTCAGAACTCAATAATTTGAGCAAAGTCTGGCGAGCAGAGCGCTCATCTTCAATGACAAGAATTTTCCTCATTGCTCTCCACAGCCGGACGAGACAAGTACGTCGTGCAAACCTTTGGACTCCAGCCTCTTACGGTCATGACACTCACCGATCTGGCGCTCCAACGATCTAGGTGCCACCGAGACTCGAATGTCCTTAATCGCTTGGACTTCAAAATCAGTTCAGATAATAGCAACTAACCTCCAGTTAATTCTACCATTCTCGATCGGGATCGTACGAGTCGCCATTCTTCTCAGAGCGTGTTAGATTTCCGAGATGCAGACGGCTCGCTACCCAAGTCGCAACCCGCTGGATTGTCGGGAAGCGCGATCGCCTTCCCTGTTATCTCTCCAATCTGAGAAAGTGCTATGAGTTCTTTGTTGAAAAAACTGCTCGCTCCTCGCAATCTCGAATATTTGATTTTGAGCGATCGCCCGATCGTTGTGGAGATGTCTGCGGGGGTGGCTCAATTTGCCGATCGCCCCGAAGAAGTCGCTGTCGGTCGAGACGCGCGGCTCGGTTTTCCAGAATTAGTGGGTATCGAACGGATTCTCGAAGAGATTGTTGACGGAAAGCGAGTTGGGTTTGAGTTAAAAGGTATTGCCCGATCGCGCGATCGCGAGGCTCCACTCTATGTAGACCTGTATATCAGCCTCGATTTGGAGGAAGAGGGCGATCGAAGGCGATTAATACTCGTGTACGAAAATGTGACCGAGACAATGGTCATTAAACAAGAATTACTCCAGCGTGCCAATGAAGCGAATCTATTGTTGAGCCAACTTTCTAATGCAAAGACTTATCTGGATCGCTCGATCGATTCAATGGCAGACGCGCCGATCGTGACCGATCGCTTCGACAAGATTAAAACGGTCAACCCCGCCACGCTCGAACTATTTGGATACGAGGAGAGTGAATTAATCGGTCAGCCAATTTCTCGATTAATTCCACAAGTACAGTCAATTCGAAACAGTTGTAGCGACATTTCTGGTTTATCGCAAAAAAATATCGAGGTTTCTTGTTTGGATCGCAATGGAGAAACGTCGATCGTCGCTTTTTCTTGCGCAGAAATTCAAACTGACATTCAAGGATTACCAGATTTTTTATATCTCGGCAAGGACGTAACGCAGCGAGTTAAAACTGAAGCAAAAGTTCGCAAGATTCTCGAAGCCGAAAAAGAATTAAGCGACCTAAAAAATCGGTTCTTGTCCATTGCATCGCAAGAAATTCGAACGCCTCTGAATGCGATTATCTTTGCCACTGAATTTTTACATCAAGTTGAATTTGCCCGCCAAGATCCCGAAGTTCAAGAAATGCTTGCAGCAATCGATACTAATATCAATCGCTTGCGGAATTTGGTTGAAAACACCACCTTAGTCGTCCAAGACAATCGCAACGATCGCCCCTTCGAACTTAATTTCCTGGACTTAATAGAATTATGTCGCGACGCGATCGAACAAATCCAATTTAGCAATAACAATCGCCACGAAATTGTCTTGGTCGCGCCCGAGCCGCCCTTAGACATTCGTGCCGATGCCTACCGCCTCAATCAAATTATCCGTCGCTTGCTCTCGAACGCGATCGCCTATTCTCCCGCCGAAACCACCGTTACGCTGACCCTCGAGTGCCCGAACGATCGCGAAATTTGTATGACGATCGCCGATGGCGGGATTGGCATTCCTCCCGAAGATCGCCCCGCCTTGTTCGAGCCGCTTTATCGAGGAAAAAATGTCGGTTCTACCCCCGGATTGGGACTGGGATTGGCAATTGTCAAGAGCTACCTCGCATTGCACGGCGGGCGCATTCAAATTAATAGTACCCTAGGTGAAGGAACGACCGCGATCGTTACCTTACCCGTCAATCCCGATCGCGCCCGATCGAGCCGCGTTCCGAGATCGAACGTCTAGATTGGGAAAACTAAACTCGGATCGATCGTCCTTCAGCCTCTGTTGACATGAACGATACTCTAACCTCTCTCGTCATTCCCCCGCATGTAGACTACATCGCGATCGACGATCGGTTGCAGATCGTTGAAGTCTCCGCACGGGTCGATCGCTTCGTCGAACAACAGGAAAATTTAGCGATCGGCAGCGATATCCGCGACGAATTTCCCGAACTATTCGGGATTGAAGAAACGATCGAGGCGATCGCGCGCGGCGAATCAGAACCGTTCGAGTTTAAAGCCATTTCTCGCTTCTTCCAAGGCAGTTCGCCATTGTATTTCGACCTGTACGTCAGTCGCCATCCCCAGCCGGGTCGCGCGATCGTGTTTCTAGAAGATGTCAGCGATCGCATGCAACTCGAACAAAACTTAGTGCAAGCGTCGAACGAAACCAATTTATTAGTCAGTTCGCTCACGCATTCGCGCAATTATATCAATCAAATTCTCGCTTCGATGGCAGAAGTGCTGTTGGTGACCACCACCTCGGGCAAAATCAAAACTGCCAACGCCGCCGCCCAACAATTATTCGGCTATCGCGAAGACGAACTGCGCGATCGCTCCATTACCCTGATTATCGGCGACGAACAACTCCTCTCCCCCCTCAACGCCAGTGGCGAAACCGTTCGCGCCGACATTCCCTGTCGCACCAAATCCGGCGATTGGCTCTCCATCTCCTTTTCCCGCTCCGAGATCGACACCGACACCGAAGGCGTCACCAACCTCGTCTACATCGGTCGCGACATCACCGACCGCCAGCGCCAGCAGCAACGCCAGTCCATCCAATACGCCGTCACCCGCATTCTGGCTGAATCTGCCAGTTTTGCCGAAGCCGCCTCCAAAATTTTACAGGCGATCGGCGACACCCTGGAATGGGACGGCGGACAGTTGTGGACGAGCGACTCCCCAGATGCGCCCACCTGGCGCTGTGTCGAATGTTGGGGAAACGTCACGCCATCCACCGCCTCCGCTGGCTTCGTCCAAGCCGTGCGCACCACCGCCACCGCTCAGTGGGTCGATGACTTGCGCACCTACCCTTACGCCACTCCCGACGAACTGTGGCGGGGAACCTTTGGCTTTCCCATTCAAACGGAGGGGAACGTGTTGGGAGCGATCGCATTTTTCAGCCACCGAGTCCAAAAACGCGATCGCCTCTTGTTGCAAACCCTGAGTTCCCTCGGCGCGCAACTGGGTCAATTCGTCCAACGCAAGCGCGCCGAAGCGGCTTTGCGCGAAAGTGAAGAACGCTATCGCGACTTGTTTGAAAATGCCAGCGACCTGATTCAATCGGTGGCACCCGACGGTCGGTTTCTCTATGTCAATCGCGCTTGGAAAGACGCCTTGGGATACGACGACGCCGAACTCGAACATCTCAACTGTTTCGACCTGCTCCATCCCGAGAGCAAGGGACACTGCATGGCGATGTGGGAGCAGGTGATGGCGGGAGAAGCGGTGAAAGGAGTACGGGCCGCCTTCGTCAGTCGCTCCGGGAAGAAAATTTCGGTCGAAGGCAATATCAATTGTCGGTTCGTAGACGGTCAACCCGTGGCGACGCGGGGTATTTTTCGCGATATTACCCAACGCCTGGAAGCCGAAGCCGCCTTGCGCCAAGCCGAGGAAAATTTTCGCAGCATCTTCGAAAACGCCACCGAAGGGATTTATCAAACTACTCCCGAAGGTCGCTATCTCAGCGCCAACCCCGCCCTTGCCTATATTTACGGTTACGCCTCTCCCGCCGAACTGATCGAGCAAACAGATAATATTACCCGCCAGATTTATGTCGATCCCGACCGCCGCGCCGAATTCGTGCGGTTAATCGAGCAGGAGGGCAAGGTGTTGGGATTTGAATCGCAGGTGTATCGGCGAGATGGGGCAATTTTGTGGGTGTCCGAAAATGCCCGTGTGGTGCGCGATGCGGCGGGGACGCTACTGTACTACGAAGGGACGGTTGAAGATATTACCGAACACAAGTTATCTCAAGAGGCGTTGCGCTACCAGCAGGAGCAAACCGAGCGCCTGTTGCTCAATATTTTACCCGCGCCGATCGCCGAACGGTTGAAAGCCGCCGAACACACGATCGCCGATAATTTTGAGGAGGTGACGGTGTTATTTGCCGATTTGGTCGGGTTTACCCCCCTGGCGGCGCAATTGTCTCCCACGCGGGTGGTGGATTTGCTCAATCAAATTTTCTCGCAGTTCGATCGCCTCAGCGAAGAACATGGGCTGGAGAAAATTAAGACGATTGGCGATGCGTATATGGTGGTGGGTGGATTGCCTACGCCACGGGAGGATCACGCCGACGCGATCGCGCAGATGGCGTTGGCGATGCAACAGGCGATCGCTACGTTTAACGATCGCAACCAGCAAAATTTAAACATTCGCATCGGGATTCATTCCGGTCCGGTGGTGGCGGGGATTATTGGGATTAAAAAGTTTAATTACGACCTGTGGGGGGATACGGTTAACATTGCCAGTCGCATGGAATCGCAAGGGTTAGCCGGACAAATTCAGGTGAGCGAAGCCACCTACGAACGCCTGCGCGATCGCTATCAGTTCGTACGGCGGGGAAAATTGCGGGTTAAAGGAAAGGGAGAAATGACGACTTATTTGCTCGTATATCCCTTTGGAAGCGATCCAAATTCTTTATCGCACCAATCTCGCAACTATCGAATCCAAATGCGACAGAAAACGCGGGAAATTATTGCGAAAATTGACGATAAATTACGGGAAGTGTAGGGGCAAACAGCCGTTTTCCCGGACTCATCAGCGACCCGTGACCTCCTTCAACTTCGCCTCGCGATCGTGGGGGTGCCAGAGATAATCCGTCTCGGGACCGGAGGGAATAATTCCGCCAGGATTGAGGGGAAACAAATTGCCGTAATAATCGCGTTTGACTGCTTCCACGTCGCAGGTGTCCGAGACGCCGGGAAGTTGGTAGATATCGCGCAGGTATCCGTCTAAGTTAGGATAGTCGCGGATGCGGCGTCGGTTGCATTTAAACAGTCCGAAATAGGCGGCGTCAAACCGGAATAAGGTGGTAAACAATCGCACGTCGGCTAAGGTGAGGCGATCGCCGCAGAGATAGCGATTTCGATCTAGGGTGAATTCAATTTCGTCGAGGGTGGAAAACAGTTCGTTGCAGGCGCGATCGTAGGCAGTTTGGGTTTGGGCGAATCCGCAGCGATACACGCCATTGTTCACCGCCGGATAAATTTTGGCGTTCCACTGTTCGATGCGATCGCGTAACTCTTCGGGATAGAGATCCAATTCCGGGCGGGTCGCAAACTCGTTCAATCGATCGTTGAGCATAACGATAATTTCGGAACTTTCGTTATTGACGATCGCCCCAGTTTTGCTATCCCACAATACCGGAACCGTCGAACGTCCCTCGTAACCCGATTGTGCCTTTTGATAAAAGTCTGCCAAACTGCGACAGCCAGATTCGGGGCGATCGAACACCCAACCGCCTTCAGTGGGGGAAGGATGCACCACCGTCACCGCGATCGCCGCTTGCAATCCCTTTAACGCCCGCACCACCAGCGTTCGATGCGCCCAGGGGCAACTCATTCCCACGTAGAGGCGATAGCGTCCCGATTCTGGCGGAAACGTCGAATTGCCGATCGCCTCGCGAAATTGGCTGCTCGGGCGCACGTAGGCACCCTCGCGATCGCTCGGGGCGAGATTAGACATCATGACGTTCCACATCGTCGTCCAGACCCACTGACCCGCACCAATGATGAATTTGGGAGGGAGAGATTTACCCATGTTGAATGCTCCAATGTCTCTATAGGCGATCGTACAATCGCCTGCTTACATTTCTCTCGCGATCGCGCGATCGAACCGTCAATCTCCCAGCCCGCCGTGGATTGAGAGATCGCGAAGTTTAATTTTGTTCGCGATCGAAATATAGCATTTATATAATCTTGATTGAAGGAATGCGCGATCGCGCATTTCCCGTCTCTCGATTCAGGCTCGATCTCGAATCCAACGAAAAACTTCACACTGAATTCAACCACAACTGTAGGGTGGGAATTGCCGATCGATTTGAAATCGCGCCGATCCCTGGACACTAGCAATGCCCGCCTTCCCCGAAAATGAGGAAGTCTATCAACGGATTGCATCGGAGGAGAGAGCGAAAACCAGTCAAAAAATATTCCCTCCGTCTCGAAATTGGGAGGGAAAATAAAAAATTAGCGTTGAATTCAGACGCAACATTTAATTGGTCTGTTGTTCTTGACCTGCCAAGCGATCCAAGATTCCGCTAACCAACGAAAGCACGATCGCGCCCACCACAGCAGGCAGAAATCCGTTAATCGCGAAACCAGACGTGAGCGAGCTAACTAGGGCGAGACTAATTCCGTTAATCACTAACAAAAATAATCCCAAGCTCAAAATCGTAATCGGCAGCGTCAGCACCACCAAAATCGGACGAACGATCGCGTTGACCAGTCCTAAAATGACGGCGGCAATCAACGCCGCGATAAAGCTAGTGAGGGTAATTCCCGGTACGATATAGGCTGTAATCACCAACGACAGCGCGGTCAACAGCCACGTTAGAAGAAATTGCGGCATAAAGGTTCAAACTTAACGTCTAATTCAATCCTAGCAACTTTACCCGCACTTCCCTGTGTCTAAAACCGAACCAAGACAGTCGAATCTTCCTAACCCGAAGTCGAATTGCGATATAGTGCAGAAGTGCTTCGTTATTTTAAGTTGAGATTATGCTGCGGCAATTAGAGCACTCGTCCGCGACGTGCGGGACCCCTCCCTGGAGGCAAGGCAGCAGGATCGCGGATCTCGACCCTCTGAGAAATGCGATCGTTGCTTTGTTCTGCGCGATCGCCCTTTGGATCCTCGGAACCTCTCCCGCACTGGCGCAAGCCTCGAAATACTATCCGCCTCCCCTCTCCTACAGCAACGCCGAACTCGCCGGACAAGATTTTTCAGGACAGACCCTGCAAGCGGCGGAATTCTCCAACTGCAACATGGTCATGACCGACTTTGAAAACGCCGACCTGCGCGGTGCCGTGTTGAGTGCCTCGGTGATGACCAAAGCCAACTTGCACGGTGCCAACCTCACCGATGCGCTCTTAGATCAAGTCAGCCTCACCGAAGCCGATTTAAGCGATGCCATCCTAGTCGATACAATTATGTTGCGATCCACCTTCGAGGATGTCGAGATTACCGGAGCCGATTTCACCAACGCCATCCTCGACGGCGCTCAAGTCAGACAATTGTGTACGGTTGCCACTGGCGTCAATTCTCAAACGGGTGCCGATACTCGCGAATCCCTCGGTTGCCGCTAATTTTTGAA
>CAYQUF010000182.1:0-9294 GCA_964420595.1 uncultured bacterium | reverse complement strand
CGGCACAATTTCCAATCGATCGGCAATTCCCACCCTACGGTTGGGTTAAATGAAGTGTGAAGTCATTCGCCGGATGCTCTCGAACCCGGCAGAAACCGATCGCAGAGCGAAACCAGGAGAGGGGAAGCAATGCTAAAGCGTTGACTCCGAACGTTCCCAGTCTTGACACGTCGGGTCGCTCGGTCCGTAGGGATGCATGGCACACACGAGGGTTGCGCCACCGTGTTGTTGCCCGTAATAATGATGGCAACCGAGACAAGCTTGGGGGCGATCGCGTTTTGGATCGTAAGGCGAACGGCGAATGCGATAGTTGACTCGCACGGTTTCGACAATTCCGCCCGCGCGATCGATCGCCGTGCGAATGTACCCAACATCAGCACTGCACAATCCCGGCATTCGCGCTCCAATCGAAATGTGCCGCGAAATACCATCAGAGGCAACCGCTCTCGACACGCTCATCCCACCCCGACGCTCGATCGCCCGTTGAATCGCCTCGACCACGGGATCTGGGGTATCGCAAAACGCCCGCAAGTAGACGGACTTGTCCTCGGTCGCCGCTCGAAAGGTCAAATAGGTGGGCAACGCTAAGTTTGCGAAGTCGGATAGGGACGGGGGGAACTGACCGGATTGCATCGATTCTTTATTGCACTCCTCGATCTAAACAAAACCTTAAATTCTCAAAAAAAATGTCAAAAAGGTTACCAGGTAGCAGTCTGGTTCGGACAGGGGTGTCAAGATTTCGATATATGGTGAGTCGAACCGATCGCACGGGATGTTTCCAGTCATCTATTCCACTCTGGCTTGCGAAGCGGTACACGCTAGCGTTCTCTCTTGTTACGAGATTCCCGAAGTCAAGAATTGCCAACTGTGGCATCGGGGATTGAGCGATGTCTATCTCATTGAAACCTACCACCGTCCGTACATTCTCAGAATATCCCACCATCACTGGCGATCGCGATCGCAAATCGATTTTGAGTTGGAATGGCTCGATTTCTTACATCGACGGCATCTGCCAGTCGCTCCGCCGCTCACGACTCAAGACGGTTTGCTCTGTGTCGAAATCGACGCTCCCGAGGGCAAGCGCTATGCTGCCTTATTTCATTATGCACCGGGAAGCGTGGCGATCGGCGATCTCAACGCGACCCAAAGCTGGCGATTGGGAGAAATTGTGGCAAAAATCCATCAAGCCGCACGGGAGTTTTGTCCTCGCGCCCATCGCGAACCCCTGACTCCCGATTATTTGCTGCACGATTCCCTTAAAATCATTGCGCCATTTTTGCAACATCGCCCGTCGGATTTGCAAGAACTAACCGAGGCGATCGCTCATATTGAAACGCTAGTGCGGGATTTACCCAAAGCTCCCCCCCACTGGAGTATCTGTTGGGGCGACCCTCACAGCGGAAACGCTCACTTTACTCCCGAAGGCAATGTGACGCTATTCGATTTCGATCAATGCGGGTACGGCTGGCGCGTCTTCGATATTGCCCGATTTTGGCATGCGTCGATGCAAGCGGGGTTGAATCGCGCGGTCAGAAATGCTTTTTTAAACGGCTATCAAACGGTCGAATCTCTGAGCGATGAAGAACACAAGCGACTGCAACCCCTCGTTCAAGCCGCCCATATCTGGATGTGGGCGATCAATCTCAAACAAGAAAGACTGTTCAATTACAGCCGCTTGGACGATCGCTATTTTACCCATCGTTTAGAATATTTGAAACTCTTGAAATCTCACGATTGGCAGCTTTTTTAGGTTAGTCGCAAACGATGCGCGCGTGTCCTCCTACCTGGAAAAAAAGTCTCTTAAACACACCACAAAGACACAAAGAACACCAAGATATGAGGTTAGAGATCGATTGGATCGATGGACAGTTCGACAATTAAAGGTAAATGATCCGAGCCAATATTCGCACCCGTTTGAACGTTCAAAATTCGTATGTTAAACGTCGTCAAACAATGGTCGATAGGAATGTAGAGCGGCGGAAATCCAACGGGCCAAGTCGGAAGGATGCCAAAACCGCTTCTGGCATTTTTGAGATTGGCAATTTCCTCGAACTGGCGGTATCGCGGCGACCACATGGTGGTATTTAAATCTCCGACGACGACCCACGTGGTTGGGTTTTGGCGGATGTAGTCGGCGACTGAACTCAAATGCCGATCGCGCGCTTTTAAATAGTCTGGATTAAACGGAGGAAGGGGATGGGTGACCAGCAACGAGAAGGTCGCTTTTCCCATATAGTTGATTTTGGCGAGAATACTTCCCGTTTCCGAATTTGGAAAGAATTTTAACGTCGGATCGATTAATGGCGATCGGCTGTAAACGGCAATCCCAAAACTGTCTTCGCGGGTTCTCACAAAAGCATGGGGAAGCGTGTCTTGAATGGCGTCCAAACGCGATCGCCATTCTCGGGTCACTTCCACAAACGCGGCGATATCGGGATCGACTTGTTTCACAAACGCGATCGCCTGGTCGTAATTGCGATTTTCGGCGTTAACGTTCGCCACCAATACCCGAATGGGTGCGCTCAAACCGCTAGCGTTGTCCTGTTCGTCCCAATACCACGGAACCAACGCGATCGCATTGACAACCAGACAGGCTAAGCTCAAGACAATTCCAACCGGTCGGCGTCGGAGAACGAAAAAAATCAGCGAGACTCCGCCGATAACCCAGTATTGCAGTTTAAAATGGGACGTTAGCTCGAACAGCCAGCCGAGATGTCCGATCTGTCCCGCCAGCGAGAGCAAAACGGTTGTGCTGAGGACAAAAGCAAAGGCGCGATCGCCAAGGGTAAGACGCCGAGTTCCCATATTCACTACATTCGAGCCAATTTGAGCGCGATCGCTTCGATTGTCCGACCTTCTAGGATAATGGACAATAGCGATCTAGCAAGTCTACTCGAACCCATGCAAGTTTACGTTTTACTCTACAATCCCAATACCGAAAACGAGGGGATTCACTCCCTCGAACTCGCCGCACCCGACGGGAGCAAGCAAAACGTGATTCTGCTATTTGAGTCGGAAGACGACGCTACCCGTTATGCCATGTTACTCGAAGCACAAGACTTTATGGCACCGAGTGTCGAGCCGATTGAAGATGACGAGGTGAAAGAGTTCTGCGAGGAAAGCGGCTTCACCTGGAAGATGATTCCCGATGGCTTCGTCCCGCAGTCGGAGGTGGATCGCGTGTTTCTCTCTCCTCCCGAACGCAATCTCGATCGAACCACCTGGACGACCGAAGGAGAACGACCCGCAGCCGCAGCCGATAAATCCGAATCCGCAGAATCCTCCGATCGCTCTACAATGTCTCAGGCAGAACTCGATCGCATTCGCCGTCAACTCGAAGGATTACTGTGACTGAAGCTTCCAGTCGGGGACACCTGCTCACCGAACAAATCAACCCCAACAGCACCGATCTCGATCGCCTGTCGTCTCTGGAAATGGTCGATCTGTTCAATCGCGAGGATGCTAGAGTCTTAGAGGCGATCGCTCTGGCACGAGAACCCCTCGCCGAAACTATCGATCGCGCGGCGGAATCGTTGCGTCAAGGGGGACGATTGTTCTACGTCGGCGCCGGAACCAGCGGTCGCTTGGGGGTGTTGGATGCGGCGGAGTGTCCCCCCACCTTTTGCACCGACCCGGACAGGGTACAAGCCATTATCGCCGGTGGGGAAGCCGCGTTAGTCCGCAGTTCCGAAGCCTTAGAAGATCGCGCCGCAGACGGTGCAGATGCGATCGCCTCTCGTGGGATTTCCGAATTCGATATCGTCGTCGGAATTACCGCCGGAGGAACCACGCCATTCGTTCGGGGTGCGTTGGACAAGGCGCGACAGTGCGGCGCAACCACGGTGTTTATGGCTTGCGTTCCCGCCGATCAAGTCAGTCTGGAGGTGGATATCGACATTCGCCTGCTCGTCGGTGCGGAGGTTCTCGCAGGTTCGACCCGCTTGAAAGCCGGAACTGCGACTAAGTTGGCGTTGAATATCATTTCCACCGGGACGATGGTGCGGTTGGGGAAAGTTTACGGAAACCGCATGGTGGACGTGTCGGTGACCAATCAAAAGTTACACGATCGCGCGGTGCGGATCTTGCGGGATTTAACCGATCTGAGTTGGGAGGACGCCGAAACGTTGTTACAAAGGTGCGATCGCCGGGTTAAATTGGCATTACTGTGCCATTGGACGGGAGCCGACAAGCCAACGGGAATCGAACTGCTCGATCGCCATCAGGGAAATCTACGGGAGGCGATTGAGGGTTACTCGAAATAATCTACTGTTTCCGTGACCGATTCCACCCGGACTCGCGCACCCTCTCTCACCAAAAATTCGCTCGCGCCAACCTCGGTGTCCGCACTTCCCCAATCGTAAGTGTATCCCAATCGCGTCCAAGGATAGCCGTCATCGCTTTGATAGGACACCATCATTAAATTCAGAACCCACTGCTGGTGGCGATTGCTGGTTCGGTCGCTAAACTGTAACTCGCAACGGGTATCGTCAATTTCGGCGTCGGGACAGGGACGAAACAGATCCCGTGGCTTCACCCACAATTCCACAAACTTGGTTTTTCCCGAATCTGGCGGTAGTCCTAAATATTGTTCCAATCGCAGGGTTAAATCGGCGGGTGTATAGTCCAACGCTTCTCCGAACTGGCGCACTTGCGGAACTGGCGTCACCCAAATCTCGCGGTTCAGCGTCATCGGCGACCCCACGCGATTGTCGTAACCGTCCCAAGCTGTCCAAGTGTTAACCAAGACCCAGCGATCGCCATTGTCCTCGCGCCAGTGCAACCGGGAATTGTCTGCGGAGATCGACCACAGTTGCGTCTCGATTTCGCTGGCGTCGGCGTGGTAAGCATCGCGGACGGCCCGTCGGTAAGACCGTTGCAACAACCGATCGAACAGTTCGGAGCGAGGTTGCGCCTGCGATCGCGTGACTGGCTGAGCCGCAACCCATCCCGCACCGACCAGCGTGGCGACGACCAGCACGTCCAATCCGCGTCGAACCCAATTTCCACCCATGGCTCGGTTGCCGCATCAAGGTTAAACGACATTATAGGGCAAACCAGCACCCCTAAATCGAGAATGCCAGCCTTGAGAACAAAGCTGGCACCGAGATCTGATGTTGTGGGTGGCTTGCAAAACGGTTCGCTTTACGCCGAATAGGCATCGATGCCGAGTTGTTGCTTTGAAGCACTCAGATCGTCCCATAACTCTTCAATTTGTCGATATGCCTGTTCCGGAGACATTTTTCCGCCGGTCTGGAGGTTGGCAATATAACCGACCTTGTGGGCAAATTCCTGTAAGTTGGCGTTAAAGACCAGATTTTCGGGTGAAATGTGACCGCGATAGTGGCAGTGGGGATAGAAAAATTTATCTTTGTTTGTCATCGTTCGACTCCTAATCGTTGCCTGACTCTGAATTCAAACACTCATGTTGGGATTCCTATCCTCCTCTTAACTCTATATTAACCTTGGCTTAACCATAAGGTAGATGATATCTGTTGCCCAGCGCACCATTTGAGTATTGCCGCTCATCATACTGAATATTTCCGATCGCGTCGAGTTACAAGCGCCTGAATCCCACAGTGAAGGCGTTTTCAGCGTTGTTAGAGAAATTCGGCGACTCTCGGTCTTTTTCTCTTTCTATAAATTTGTGGCGGGGAATTCCCCAGCCGCGATTCGGATTTCCCCCCTAGGTTAAGACGAGGTTGTCTCTACTTCTATTATTCCCGGCAAAATCTTAAACGATCGCGATCGAGATCGCCCTAGAACAGAGATCTCTGTTATGGTAGTTCTAACTCGTATACCTGTTCGTCGCCGAGGGGATTGCGAACCACCAATTGCAACAAGCGATTGTCTGGAATCGGCACGATCGCGTTCACCCGTCCGTCCCGTCCCACCTCGACCGCTTCGCCATTGAGGAAAACGGCACTCACCGGATGGACTTCGGCACTGACTTGCACGTCTCCGGCGCGATCGCCCGATAGTACCTTAACGCGAAACCGTCCGTTACTGTCACTCAGGCTGGGTTCGGTGGGTGGCTCTCCCGGCACGATCAGCGACGAATATCCGCCAGAGGCGATATAGGAGCGATCGAGTGCTTCGATTTCAACCTCTCCATCCAGCACGGAAATTCGCGTTTCGCCGTTGGGAAGGACGACCACCCCAAACTCGGTTCCTCGCACTCCCGCCGTTCCCGCTGGGGTCGCAATCGCAAAGCGAGACTCGGGATTGGTAAACTCTCGTACCTTCACCCGCACTCGTCCTCGGTTGAGCTGCAATATGGTGGTTTTCGCGCCGGAGGGAAGCGTTTGCAATCCCCCGAGGCGGACGTTGCTGTTTTCGCCGACTTCCACCGTGGCGATTCCGTCGTCTACTGCGAGGGTCGCGCCACCTTCGCTACTCGTGGTAATCTCCTGTTCGGACGATTGCAAGCGATCGCCGACATTAACTTCGCCGTCATTTCCTTCAACCACTCCCTCGGCGTCTTTAACTTCCACCCAGCGATCGCTCGTTGCGGCATCTTGCGCTAAAGCGGGAATGGGAGCAATGGCAAGGGAGCAAAACAAACTGGCGATTGGAATCGCGCGCGTTAGAACAGTCATTTTCGTGCAAACCCAAGAGTGAGAAGACAACCCTTATGCCATTCGCCGACGCGAGCGACGCAACCGGACATTTTTATTGTCTATAGAGGATGGATGGTGTTGGTGACGACACCCCAAACCTGAAAGTCCATCGCTTCGGTAATTTCGAGCGGTTCGTAATCGGGGTTTTCTGGAACCAGCACCACGCGATCGTTCTGACGCTGCATTCGCTTAACCGTGAACTCGCCATCGACCAACGCCACCACGACACTGTTGTTTCGCGGCGCGATCGCGCGATCGACAATTAACAGATCCCCCGGATAAATCCCCGCACCGATCATCGACTCCCCGCTCGCCCTTAAGAATAAGGTATCGTCGGGATGTTCGATCAGGTATTGGTTGAGATCCAGTTCCTCGTCCACGTAATCCGTCGCCGGAGAAGGGAACCCCGCCGCCACCGCCTCTAAAAACAGCGGAACCGTTGGCGAACTTTGGCGATTGGGTTTGTACATCGCCTCGATTTCGCTATGACTTGGCGGTCGAATCCGTCCCTTCGGTTGCTTGTCCAACCACGCCACCACGCGATCGGCAACGCTTATCGGCAAGCGGACTGCCTTCGTGGGTTCGCCGTATTTGCCAGTACCGGGAGGACGACCGGCTCCCGGACGTTTGCCGCCGCGACCCATAACATCACCTAAAAATTTGATTGACGTACTCCAATCAAAAATACTATACCATAGATGAAGCTTTTGTGAAACTCGTTTAAAGGAATTGTAAATCCAGAAATATATCTAGATTTGAGCGTTTTCCACGCCAAACGAACGCAATGGGAACTTTACCCGAACCCGTCGCGTCACAGAAATTAAGCAATTAAACACACTGGTGCATCTAACTGTTTACGAGTTCGCCTTCAGTCTTACCGGATAAAGATCTGTCATCTACCCTTGGTGGGATTGTCGAATTCGGACAAAAAGGTTTCAATCGAATCATGGTTCACTCAACTGTTGAGAGGTCAATCTAATGGCTCTACAATTATCTAAAATATTTGACGAAGAGTTTTATCTAGAAAAAAATCAGGACGTCAAAGCAGCCGTTGAAGCAGGCGTTTTTGAAAACGGAATGGATCACTTCCAGCAATACGGGAAGTCTGAAGTCCGCCAATTTAGCTCCTTCTTCAACGCGCGCTATTACTTTGAAACGAACGTTGACGTTTTCCAGGCTTTCCAAACTGGAACGATCGAAAGTGCCGTCGATCACTTTGTCGAATACGGTCAGTTTGAAGGACGCAGCGCCGTTTCCTTCTTTAATCCGAATTTCTATCTCCAAGAAAACGAAGGCGTCGCCGACCAAATCGCTGGCGAAGAGGAAGAAGAAGAATCCGAAGAGTCCGACGGCGATATGGCAGCCGAAGACGGAACTGACGATACCGAAGGCGGCGAATCTGACGACACGGTAGACGAAACGGACGATTCTGCCGAGGAAGAATCCGAAGAGTCTACTGACGAAGAATCGGAAGAGACGACCGACGAAACGGAAGATTCTGCCGAAGACGGAGCCGAAGAAGAACCGACCGACGATATGGAAAGTGGTGAAGAAGCCACTGACGATATGGAAGGTGGCGAAGCCGGTGACGATGTAGATGGCGGTGAATCCGGTGACGACATGGACGGCGGCGAAACCGACGGTTCATTCGACAGTGCCTACGAACACTTCGTTAAAGTCGGTCTCGAACAAAACCTCAGCGTCAGCTCTCTGGTCGATACCGAATACCTCGAACAAAACAGCGAAGAAGCTCAAGAAGCCGTTAGTTCCGGTTCCTTCAGCAGCGTCACCGAGTGGTATCTGAAAGTCGGCGTCGAACAAGGCGTGAGTTCCAACGGCTTCATCGACCTCGACCACTACGCCGAAGCCAACCCCGACGTCGCACAAGCCGTCCAAGGTGGCTTCTTCAGCAGCGTCATGGAACACTACCTGGAGTTCGGCGTTCGCGAAAATCGCAGTCCCAACTCCGTGTTCGACCTCGACTACTACGCCGAGCAAAACCCCGACGCCGTTGAAGCGGTTGAGAGTGGCGAATACAGCAACCTGTTCTCCCACATTCTCGAAGTCGGAATTGAAGAGCAGCGCGAAATCAACGCCGAATTCAACTTCGGTCTGTACGTGAGTGCCAACGCCAGCATCCTTTCGAGTGAAATCGAAAGCAGCTACAGCGCGGCACTGCAACACTACATCGAAGAAGGACAAGAGCAAGGTCTGATGGCGTCTGCGCCAGAAGAAGCCGTGAGTGAAGCCACTTCAGGCGACGACCTCTACGTTGGAAATAACCAAGACAATATCTTCAATGGCTTTGGTGGCAACGATAAAATCTTTGGCTTCGTTGGCAATGACAAACTCACCGGTGGCGAAGGCGACGATATCATCAGCGGCGGTGCCGGCGACGACATCCTCGTGGGTAGTGCTGGCGATGACCTGCTCGTGACTGGCGAAGGAAAAGACCACCTCTGGGGTGGCGAAGGCGACGATACCTTTGCCATTGGCGTGAGTGCCGAAGAAGAGGAGGAAGAAGAAGAGGAAGAATCTGAAGACATGGAAGGGTCGGAGTCCGAAGACGGCGAAGGCTCTGAGTCGGATGATTCGATGGAAGAAGAAGAGTCTGATTCGGACGACGACGACGACGATGATGACGACGATGATGAGTCTGATTCGGACGACGACGACG
>CAYQUF010000181.1:7299-9378 GCA_964420595.1 uncultured bacterium | reverse complement strand
GCAGCCGGAGCCGATCTAAATCTCCGAAATAATGCCAATCGGACACCCTTGACTTATGCAGTTCTCAAAGATAGACCACACATTGTAGACCAACTGATCGCAACCGGAGCCGATCTAAATGTTAGAGACAATTCTGGCAGGACTCCTCTCAATTGGGCCTTTCGCGATGGGAAGCTGCATCTGGCGGAAAAATTAATCGCTGCTGGCGCTGAGATCGAGATCGGTGATTTTGATAGTCATTCTTTCACTGACATCGTGCATTCTGGATATCCCTATCTCGTGGATCGATTGATTTTAGCTGGAGCTGACGTCAATCTCAGGGATCGGTGGGAGCGAACGCCTCTAACTTATGCTCCAAATAGATTGGTGGCGGAAAAATTAATCGCCGCTGGTGCTAATGTTAATGCGGTAGATCGAAATGGCAAAACACCATTGATGTATGCCATACACAATAACCATATTGAGGTGGCAGAAGAATTATTAGTAGCTGGTGCTAAAGTTAATGCCTCAGATCGAGAAGGTCAAACGCCTTTAACGTACGCCGCAAAAAATAACCACTTCGAATTGGCAGACAAATTACTAATAGCTGGAGCAGATGTCAACGTTCAAGACAATCAGGGTAGAACCCCCCTCAATTGGGCAGTTTACTACGAGCGATCGCATATGGCAAACAAATTGATCGCTGCTGGAGCTGATGTAAATACACCAGATATACGAGGTAAAACGCCATTAATGTACGCTTCGCAAAATGCCAATTTTGAGGTCGTAAAAAAATTACTACAAGCTGGGGCGCAAGTCAATGTTAAAGACAAGGATGGCATGACTGCTATTGCTATAGCGTATGTAAATAATACTATGGGTTTTCAGTATCAACATCAACAAGTTATTGAAATTCTCCAAAAATATGGTGCAAAACAATAACATCTTTAGAGCATTTTAAAAATAGAGGAAAAATCTCATTATGATTCATCAACCTGGATATCTCATCAAGCAACGTTACCAAATTCTCGAACCCCTCGGTCGAGGTGGAAGCGGCTTGACCTACAAAGCACGCGACCTGCAATCCGATCGATTGGTCGCTGTCAAAGTTCTCTCCCTTACTCACCTGGATACTTGGAAACAAATCGAACTGTTCGAGCGTGAAGTTAAAATTCTTCAGCAACTGAATCACCCGTCAGTTCCCAAATACCTGGATCGCTTTCAAGTAGATACCGAAGAGGGCGATCTCCTATTTTATATTATCCAACAACTCGCACCGGGGAAATCTCTCGCTACCCTCATTGAAGAAGGGTGGCAACCTGACGAACCAGAAGTCAAGCAAATTGCTACCCAGATACTTGAAATCTTAGCCAGCTTGCAAGACCTCATCCCTCCGATCATTCACCGAGATATCAAACCTCAAAATATTATTTATGGAAACCAACAGCTATTCTTAGTCGATTTTGGTGCCGTCCAGGACATCTACCATCAAACAGCGGTAGGCAGTACGGTAGTCGGAACCTACGGTTATATGGCTCCAGAGCAATTTCGCGGACAGGCACAGCTTTCAACTGATTTATACGGACTCGGAACCACCATTCTATTTTTACTGACCGGGACACATCCCGCTGATTTGCCCTACCACAAGTTAAAAATAGATTTCCGCTCCCGAGTTCGAGTTTCTAAACCCTTTGCCAATTGGATTGAGAAACTCATCGAACCCGATCCAAAACAGCGATGCACTTCAGCACGAGAAGCCCTAGAAGTATTGCAAGGAAAACATTCCTTTGCTCAGGCAAATGAGTCAACACTCCAACCACCATCTTATACCTCAATTTCACTTCAAAAAGCTGAGGATACACTAACAATAACGATTCCTCCGGCTCTCTTTCGCCAGCGTTGCCATCGATGGCGGTTAGGTTTGGGTGGATTGTGGTATTTTATCGTTGCGATCGCTTTTATAATTTGTGCTGCTTTCCTACCTCCTCTTTGGGGATGGCTCTATGTCTCCATGTTTGTTTTAAGCCTGTTCGCCTTTAATTCAAGCATAGAGACAGCTTTAAATACATTGGAACAGCTTAGCTTTCCGAAATCTTCAAA
>CAYQUF010000181.1:0-7199 GCA_964420595.1 uncultured bacterium | reverse complement strand
TTTATATAAAATTAAATCCAGTCAAAACAATCAAAGTTCAATCTCTATTGCGCTTAATTCAAGCATAGAGACAGCTTTAAATACATTGAAACAGCTTAGCTTTCCGAAATCTTCAAATTTATATAAAATTAAATCCAGTCAAAACAATCAAAGTTCAATCTCTATTGCGCTTGCTGTTTTGATAATGCCATTTAAGATTTTAGTATATTCTTTGATTAACATCGTTATAATTGCTGCCATATTTTTAATATTAATTGTCCTTATTTTATTTTTATTATTTGTGTTGCAAGTAGTAGGGGCAATATTCGCATTGGCACCACCAATATCAAGTGTTTTATTTTTGTTCTTGGTGTCTTATCTAGTTTATTTATTTTTTGAGCTTCCCCAATACCAGAAATATTTCAAAGTTAAGCCTCAATCTCAACCAAATTTTATTTCTTACAAGACATCAATTTATAGTTCCTATTCTTGGTTAATAGCAATCCAAGTTTTACTTTTAACGTATGGATTGATTGTCTTAATTCAATCTCAACTTCATGGAATAATATTTATGATTGTTTTAATTCTGGATTTCTTAATTGGTACGAGCATGAAACGTACCTTTATCAGTAAACTTTTTTGGACTCATAAAATTCAAGCGAGTTGGAGAAAGATTAAAGGTCTGGAGCATGGTAATCTCAATCAAACATCCAGTTCACATCTTATTTTCAAAGTTCAATCCAAACTCTTTAAATTGCCAATGCAGGAAATACCAAAATATATTGACAAGATATCTTGCGACCAACTCTATCAATCTTTAAAATCCAATCAAATCTCGAACGATCTCTCTAAGGAACTACACAGTCATTTATTAACCAAATATGAACTAGATTGGCTGTTAAGTGAAGTTCGTGAATTTATAAAGCGTTCCCTTCAACATTCCGGAGAATTGCTTAAAAGATCGACCTAAGATTTAAGGAAAGTGGTTTAGTTATTTTTAGGGGCGATCGAAATAGAAATAGAGTATTGAATTTTAGGAAGAGAGTATTATGAGAGCTGAATTGAAGTACAAATCATTAAAACACTTGAACCTCCGCAATCAAGATGAGGGATTCACACTCCCCGAATTCCTATTGTTTATCGGCATTATCGGGATTCTAGGTCCGATCTGGCTATTTTATTATGAGTCCTATTCCTTCTCCCATGACGCCGGCAAAGTCAGACAGTCCGAAGCCAAAATTTATGTCGGTTCGGTCAACCGTTCCCAACAAGCTTACTACGCTGAAAACGGTGAATTTGCTTCCGATCTTGAGACCCTAAAAGCGGGTATTCCCTTAGAAACAGATAGCTACACGTACACCATCACCGAGGGGGGTGAAGGCAGCTTTCAAGTTGGTATTGAGGCAGTAGCGAACGGGGATAAACGGGAGGGATTGCTCTCCTACGCTGGCTTAGTGTTTATTGACGGGGAAACCGGCGACACTCAAGCAGTCGCCTGCCAAACTACTGAAGCGAGCCAACAAGCACCAGTGATTGATGCCATGTTACCCGAGGAAGCAGCTTGTGGGAGCGAAGACGCTGTGATGAAGTAAAGATTAATTTCAGTGTGCCTCTGAAGGAGACAATTCTATTTCACGTAGGGGGAGATGTCAGCTTCTGGAAAATCCACTCCTGTAAAATCGGATTCACCAACTCCGGTGCTTCATCCTGGGGACAGTGACCCACCCCTTCCAGCGGAATAAACCGCTCCACCGAGTCGAACTTCGCCAACTCCCGACCCAGTGCAATCGGCTCCCACGGGTCTTCCGTTCCCCACAGCAAAATCGCCGGACAGGGTAAGGCTTCGAGCAACTCCTCCGGTAACGGTCCTTGGGAATAGCGGGTAAATGCAATAAAGACCGCACTCGCACCCGCATCCCGTGCTGGCGTCAGAATCATCTCCACCAGCTCCTCCGTTACCGCATCCGATCGCCTGTAAGCCTGCTGTAAAATCCGCTCGACCGTCTTCGGCTTCGCCAGTTGTTTGAAAAAGAAATTGCCAATCGGCTTCACCCCGAGCAACCGCTGCATCGCTGGCGCACCGACCCGCTTCAACCAGGATTGGGTCTCCCGACGGCGATCGTGTAACAGGCGCAGGGAACAATTAATGGCAGCGACCCCTAACGCCACATCTGGATAGCTCACCGCTGTCTGCATCGCCGCAATACAGCCGATGGAATTGCCTACCAAAAACGCGGGTTCGCCGACCACTTCGCGACAGAAATCGGCAATTTGAGCGCTCCAGGTTTCAAACGTGTATTGTACTGTATCGCTGGGTGCGGGTTTGTCCGACGCGCCGAATCCGAGCAAATCGATCGCCCAGACGCGACAATTGTGCGCCAGTGCTGGAATATTCTTGCGCCAGTGTCCCCAGGATGCGCCAAATCCGTGAATCAGCACCACCGCCGCACCGCGATCGCCGCGAGTATAATACCCAATCGAGTAACCGCGCCACCGCCAGCGACGCACGGATTCAGAAACAGCCACGGAAGACACGGACATAGGATTGCGTTTAACTCGACAGTTGGCGCGATCGCCCATTTTTAACATTGTGTAACAAAACCGGCGCGATCGCCAGGTTGTCCCAAATTGTGGCAGCATGAAGGAGCGATTCCCGGATTTGTCGTTATGCCCGTCGAAACGCCAGCAGCCGTATTGCCATTCATCGGATCGGAAGTGGAGGTCGCCTACGATGCGGCACAAATCGTCGTCCTCCCCATCCCCTACGAAGCCACCACCACCTACCGCAAAGGCTGTCAAAACGGACCGGCTGCACTACTCGCCGCCTCCGACCAACTGGAATACTACGACGAAGACATCGATCGCGAAATTTGCTTCGAGGTCGGCATCCACACCCACGCTCCCATCGCCGACACGCGATCGCACTCCGACCTTCCCCTCGAAACCATGCTCCAAACGACGCGGGACACCGTGTCCCAACTCGTCGCCGACGGTAAATTCGTTATTGCACTTGGTGGCGAACACGGCATCAGTGCGGGAGTCGTCGAAGGTTACCGCCAAGCCAGTCCCGACGATCCCTTCACCGTGGTTCAAATCGACGCCCACGCCGACCTGCGAGACGAATACGAAGGATCTCGCTACAATCATGCTTGTGTCATGCGTCGAATTGTCGAGATGGGACTGCCCACGGTAGGGGTTGGCATTCGCAGTTTGTGCCGCGAAGAAGCCGATGTCATCCGCGATCGCAACCTTCCCCGACTGCGCGATCGCGACATTACCAGCCATCCCGACTGGATCGATCGCGCCATTGCCGCCATTCCCACCGATCGCGTCTTTCTCACCATCGACCTCGACGGCATCGATCCCAGCCTGATTCCCGGCGTGGGAACCCCCCAACCCGGCGGACTCGACTGGCACCAACTCACGGGGTTTTTACGGCATCTATTTACCCGTCGTTCGGTCATCGGCTGCGACGTAATGGAACTGGCACCTATCGCCGATTCCGTAGTTTCCGAATTTACGGCGGCAAAATTGGTCTATAAACTAATTGCATATCAAGCGTTGGTTCGAGAGTAAACACTATGGGTACATCCATTGGCAGCTATGCACCGGACTTCGAACTGCCAGGCATTGACGACGAAGTCCACCATCTAGCGCGATACTTGGAAACTTACCGGGCGATCGCAACAGTGTTTATGTGCAACCAATGCCAGCACGTGCGGTTGTATCTAGACCGACTCAAACAAATTCAATCCGAATTTGAAGCGCAACAGGTGACCCTGATCGGGATCAACCCCAACGATTCCACTCAAGATCCCGAAGAAAGTTTTGAGAACATGAGAGCCTTCGCCTCCCACCACCAGCTCAATTTTCCCTATCTGCGGGATGTCACCCAAGACGTGGCTCGCGGTTTCGGCGTCGAAAAACTGCCTCAAGTCTTCTTACTCGATCGCTCCGGGATCGCCTGCTACTGCGGTCAAATCGACGATAGTGCCGAAGATGCCAGTGGGGTGCGAGTGCCCTATCTGCGTCAAGCGATCGCACAACTGCTCGACGGCAAAACCATCCATCCCGATGCCACCCAACCCCTCGGCTGCGAGGTGAAGTGGAGGTAGGGGAAAATCAGGCAACAGGCAACAGCTCATCTGGGGGGAGAAGGCAACGGGAATGTAGGGGTTTGAAGACCCAACCCTCCCCTCGTCCCCAAAAATGCCCGCGTGCTGCTATCGTAAGTTGGAGGCAATTCAAGTCGAGACTGATAGAAACCAGATGGGGATAGTTTATCGGCGGGTATTGCTGAAGCTGAGTGGTGAGGCTCTGATGGGCAATCTCGGCTACGGCATCGATCCGGCAGTAGTGCAAAACATCGCTCAAGAAATTGCGGAGGTGGTTGCCACAGGCATCCAAGTGGCGATCGTCGTAGGTGGCGGTAACATTTTTCGCGGACTCAAAGCTGCGGCGGGTGGTATGGATCGAGCCACAGGCGACTATATCGGGATGATTGCCACCGTCATGAACGCAATGACCCTTCAGGATGCCTTAGAACAAATTGAAGTCCCGACGCGGGTTCAAACCGCGATCGCCATGCAAGAAGTGGCAGAACCGTATATACGCCGTCGTGCCATTCGTCACCTGGAAAAGGGACGAGTCGTCATCTTTGGAGCGGGATCGGGCAATCCCTTCTTTACCACGGATACGACAGCGGCGTTGCGAGCGGCTGAAATTGATGCGGATGTTATCTTTAAGGGAACGAAGGTCGATGGCGTGTACGATGCCGACCCGACCCAAAATCCCGACGCTCGCCGCTACGAGAGCCTGACTTACGGACACGTCTTGGCTCGCGATCTGCGGGTAATGGACAGCACCGCGATCGCCCTATGTAAAGAAAATAACATTCCGATTATTGTTTTCAACCTGTCCGAACGGGGTAATATCCGTCGGGCAGTGATGGGAGAACCAGTCGGAACTATTGTGGGAGGTTTCTGTGAAGTTAGCTGACATTAAAAGCCAGATGAAAAAAGCCGTTGAGGCGACTCAACGCTCGTTCAATACTATTCGCACCGGTCGAGCCAATGCATCGTTGCTCGATCGCGTCATGGTCGATTATTACGGATCGCCAACCCCTCTAAAAAGTTTAGCCGGGATCTCGACTCCCGATGCGACCACGCTCACCATTCAACCTTACGATCCGGGCAGTTTGGGGGCGATTGAAAAAGCCATTTCCATGTCCGATATCGGACTGACCCCGAATAACGATGGCTCGGTGGTTCGACTCAACATTCCCCCGCTCACGAGCGATCGTCGTAAAGAATTGGTGAAGCTGGCGAGCAAATACGCCGAAGAAGGCAAAGTCTCGATCCGAAATGTTCGCCGCGACGCCATTGATAGCGTTCGCAAGCAAGAAAAGAATAGCGATATTTCTGAAGACGAATCGCGAGATTTGCAAGACGAAATTCAAAATCTTACCGATCGCTATACTAAAGAAATCGACGATCTCTTAAAGGCAAAGGAAGAAGATATCACCACGGTCTGAGGGATCGCCACGGTTAACACACATTCGATCGCGCTAGGCGGGTTGCAACATCTGCCTGGCGTCTTCTTTATAGCGAACTCTATAAGCCAAATGGAGCGGATATCCCTGCGAATACAGCGCATCGACGTATCGCAGTGCCGTTTCCTTGTTGCCATAAGCCCGCAGGACTCGTTCGGAACCGTTGGCGTAGCAAATTCGGACTTCCCAATTATTAAACATTTCGATCGCCCCCTATTGGCGCTAGTCAAGCGCTTTATCGAATCTTTAAATTAAGCCTACTGACTTTGCAAAAACTTTGTAAACCGTGGAACCCAGGAACTATATAATTGGATTGCTACATCTATCCTTCGTAATCTCACGCAAATTACCGATCGCGATCGCCATTTAGCCTCCAAATTTCCGTAAGAACGCGCATCTTTTTTCGCTTCGCTCCTGACTGTTGCCCCTCGATTCAGAAATCATTTCAAAATCGATTGAGATCGTCCCATTTCAACCAAATCTTTACTCAAAGTCGGTTACCATCGAGACGCAAAACGCTAGATTGGAGCAACCTTTATGTACGACTGCATTGTTGTGGGGGCAGGGGTCGCCGGGGCAACAGCCGCTTATCATCTCGCCAAGCGGGGACTGTCGGTTCTCATGGTCGAAAAAGAGACTCTCGCGCGCCCCAAACCCTGTGCTGGCGGCGTTTCCCCCGCGATCGCTCAATGGTTTGATTTCGACCTTTCCCCCGCCATTTCTCGCAAAGTCACCAAAGTCCGCTACACCTGGAAACGGGAAGATCCGGTAGAAATTGAACTGCAAACCGCAGAACCGATGTGGGTAGTGCGTCGCGAGGCGTTCGATCGCTTTCTCGCACAACAGGCGCAGCAGCAAGGCACCGAACTCCGAGAGAATACGGAAGTACGTAGTATCGAGTTTAAAGGCGATCGCTGGCAAATTCGCACCAATAGCGACCCCCTAGAGGCGCGTTATCTGATCGCCGCCGATGGAGCCAGCGGTCCGATGGCAAAATGGCTGGGGTTGAAACCGGCTAAAACCCGATTCGGGGTCTCGCTCGACATTCCCGCGTCTGACGGTTCCCCCGACGAAGCGATCCGATTCGAGTTCGGTTCGATTAAAAATGGCTCGATTTGGACCTTTCCCAACGCAGACGGCTACGCACTCGGAATTGGCACCTTAATCGGCGGCGATTCCAAGAAATTGCCCCAGATTTTGACCGACTATGCGACCAAGGTGGGATTCAACGCCAACGCGGGTCAAGTCTGCGAGCATTCGTTGAGTTTGTGGGACGGCGATCGCAAATTGCACGCCCAAAACGCCCTCCTGGTCGGCGATGCAGCCAATATTGCCGATCCGCTCACCGCAGAAGGAATTCGTCCGTCAATTTTGAGTGGCGTTAAAGCCGCAGAGGCGATCGCGAATGCAGTTGCGGGAGACATTAGCGCGATCGAACAGTACACTCAAGTCATGGAAAAAGAGTGGGGATCGGAAATGGCGTGGGCATCGCGGTTGGCGGGTGCGTTCTATCGCTTTCCGGGAATCGGTTACAAAGTTGCCATCAAGCAACCCAAAGCCACTCAAATTATGTTACAGATTCTCTGTGGCGAGTTGCGCTATTCCGACGTCACCGGTCGCGCCCTCAAACGGTTGAGTGGCGGTTTCTTGGGCGGATAATTGGTAACTG
>CAYQUF010000180.1:0-9497 GCA_964420595.1 uncultured bacterium | reverse complement strand
TAGAGCGTCACCTTGCCAAGGTGAATGTCGCGCGTTCGAATCGCGTTACCCGCTTTTTTCCTTTTGATAGGAACACCAATCGCTCCAACTGCCGGCGTAGAGCTTCAGGTTGGGGACGTTTGCCAGTTCTAGGGAGAACAGGTTGACGCAAGCGGTGACCCCGGAGCCGCAATAGACCATGACTTCTTTCGCGTCTGGCAACTCCTGCCAATGCTGTTGCTGCCACTCTGGCGGCTGCACCTCCCCGCGATCGTCGGTGACCTCTTTCCAGGGATAGTTCAACGCGCCAGGGATGTGTCCGGCGATGGGATCGATGGGTTCGCGTTCTCCCCGGTAGCGATCGCGATCGCGCGAATCGATTAACACCACCTCGGGACGATCTTTACGCGCCTTCACCGTCTCGTAATCCACCACCCAGTCGTGGCGAACTTGCGGCTCGAACTGACCGGGATGGGGAAGCGGGAGAGCCGTCGTAGTCGGACGACCGTCGGCTTGCCAACCCGACCAACCGCCATCGAGAACGGCAACGCGATCGTGTCCCAAATAGCGCAACAGCCACCACAGGCGCGCCGCAAACGCCAATTGGCTGTCGTCGTAGGCAACGACCTGGGTTTGTCCGAAGGTGACGCCAATCGAGGCGAGTTTCTCGGCGAGTTCCTGCGGGTCGGGGAGGGGATGGCGTCCGCCATGTTTGCCGACCGGACTGGAGAGATCTTGGTTTAAATCGAAATAATAGGCTTCGGGAATGTGTTCGGCGAGATACTGTTGCCGTCCCGCCTCCGAATCGGCGAGGGAAAAGCGACAATCGATAATGACGACATCGCTATCGTCGAGATGGTCTTCGAGCCATTGGGGGGAAACGGTTTGTGCGGTTTCGCTCATGAATTGAACTGAGTGACAATACTGCTAGATCGGTTTATCGGAAATGAGAGACGCCGTCAATCGGTGGTTGCGGGAGACGGGTCGGTTGCAGGGGATTCCGACTGTTCCAGGACGAGCAACACGCCAAAACTGACCCCAACCACGACGATGAGGGCGATCGTTGCCAAGATAATTTTTACGACGATCTGGCGTTTTTCGTGCTTCGGTGGGGGAGGAGGTGGAGGGGGAGTCGGATCGGAGGTATCTTCGCCACCTGCACTGTCGTGAGCCTGTTCGAACAATAATTGCGAGTAGGCACCGACGGACAACGCGAACTCCTGACTCCACGCGGGTTTGTCTTGACCTTCCTGTCGTCCGTAGACCCTCACCCGTCGCACCGAGTCCAATTCTAAGTTGGTCAGTTTGGCGCGAACCAAATTCACGAATTCGTATCGATCCGGCACGCGATCGCTCCCTTGGAGTAACACGTGCAGGCATTCTTCCTTTAAGGCAACCTTAGCTTTAACCCCGTGCGGGTCTAAGTGTTGGTTGAGCCATTTGGAGATTGCTTTGGGGTTGCCTTGCCTGGCAAGCTGTTGCAGATTCGGCTGAGTCATGACAATACGGGTCGAGAGCCGATAGAGCCTTAACTTCGAGCATAGCGTGGTTCGACACCCCTCATGGGGGTTTGCTTAAATTTCTTATGAATCGAGGCGATAATCGCCAGTTCGCTGGCAACTTCCTATCTCCCTTTTCCCAGGGCGAAACTTGTTACTTAGACGGGAATTGGCGCGATCGTCATCCCGACCCAATGGGAGTTAGAGCAATTCTTAGAGCTGTCGTGTCCCTCGGTTGAGCAAGGCAACAGCTCCAGAAGGGAAGTGTCCCTCATCAGTTCGGGAAATGCTCTAGAGCCGATCGAGTTTCTCCCTATCTCCCTACCCCCATCTCCCCCGTTAGAGATACGCGACGTATTTCAACATTACTCTAGGATTGTACTGCGAAGCTACAGTGAAAAGAGAGGTTCTATGAGTGCATCCGCACGAGAATCGGCGATTGGCGTTGCGGTCGTCGGGACGGGAATCGGTCAAAAAGTCCACATTCCCGGCTTGAAAGAACACTCGCGCGTCAACGTTGTCGCCGTTTGCAATCGAAATTCAGACAAAGCCAAAGCGATCGCCCAATCCCACGATATCCCCCATGCCTGCCAAACGGTCGAGGAGGTCGTCAATCTGCCGGAAGTTGACGCCGTCAGCGTCACCACGCCGCCATTTTTACACTACGACATGGCAAAAACCGTCCTCAACGCGGGCAAACACCTGCTGCTGGAAAAACCGACCACCCTCAATGTTGCCGAAGCCAGAGAACTGTGCAATCTCGCCGACAATCGCAACTTAGCTGCCGCGATGCACTTTGAATATCGTTGCGTTCCGGCGTGGTTGCGGCTGGCAGAATTGCTTGAAGATGGCTATGTCGGTACCCAGCGGTTTGTCAAAATCGACTGGTTGATGCAAAGTCGCGCCAATCCAGAACGAGCCTGGAATTGGTACGCGCGCAAATCGCAAGGTGGCGGTGCGTTAGGTGCCTTGGGATCCCATAGCTTCGACTACATTCGCTGGCTGTTCGGTCCGGTGGCTCGACTGTCGGCAAAATTGAGTACGACGATTCCCGAACGTCCCGACCCCGCCGATGGCGGTCGGCTCAAACCGGTGGATTCGGACGATACCTGTTCGTTGATGCTGGAATTCGCCAACGGAACCCCCGGTCAAATGAGCATCAGTTCGGCGACGTATCGGGGACGGGGACATTGGATCGAAGTTTACGGCGATCGCGCTACGTTAGTTTTGGGCAGCGACAACCAGAAAGATTACGTTCGCGGATTTCGCCTGTGGGGAAGCGAAGGGGGAGAGCCGTTGAGCGAGTTACCGATTCCGGATCGGCTTCAGTTTCCGCAAGTCTATAGCGACGGTCGGATTGCACCGTTTATTGGCGTGGTGGATCGCTGGGTCGAGGCAATTGAAACGGGGAAATCGTTTGCGCCGTCGTTGAAAGAAGGGGTTTATTCGCAATTACTCATGGATTTAACCCACGAGTCGAGCGAAACCCACAGTTGGGTTAAAGTTCCGAGCTTGCAAGAGGTTTTCGGTCGTCGATAAAACGGTCGGGGAGGGGAGAGTCCATGGGAGCGATCGCGTCTTTCCATCCCTCCCATTGCCAGCAATCCCATGCCCTGTTTCAGACTCTGCGCGTCCTCTGTGTCTCTGTGGTTTGATGATTAAAATGAAAAAACTCTTCGTGACCGGTGCGAGCGGTTTTCTCGGCTGGAATCTGTGCCAAATCGCGCGCGATCGCTATCGAGTGTTCGGGACTTATCATTCCCACGCGATCGCCATTCCAGGGGTGGAATTATTCAATGTCGATCTAACGGATGCGAAGGCGTTAACGCAGCTATTGCGCGATATTCGACCCGATGCTGTCATCCATACCGCCGCGCAATCGAAACCCAACTTTTGCCAAGAACACCCCCGCGAGACTTATCGGATTAATGTCGCGGTTTCCCATCACATTGCCGACCTTTGTGCCGAGTTCGAAATTCCTTGTACGTTTACCTCAACCGATCTGGTTTTTGACGGTTTAAATCCACCTTATCAAGAAACCGATTCGGTTAATCCTGTTAGCGATTACGGCGAACAAAAAGTCTTAGCAGAACGGGGAATGCTAGAACGCTATCCCAAAACAACCATTTGTCGGATGCCGCTGATGTTTGGAATTGCTTCGCCATCTGCTAATAGCTTTATTCAATCTTTTTTGACGAATCTGCGATCGGGCAAAGAACTTAGCTTATTCATCGATGAATTCAGAACGCCAGTCAGCGCAACCACTGCGGCGATTGGGTTATTACTTGCCTTGAAAACTCCTGAAACTTACCTGCATTTAGGTGGAATCGAACGGATTTCGCGTTATGAATTTGGCAAGTTATTGGCAGATGTATTTAATTTGCCCTCCGAGTTGATTCAACCTTGCCATCAAGCGGACGTTCCCATGCCTGCTCCCCGACCGCCAGATGTGTCAATGGACAGTTCTAAAGCCTTTGCACTGGGGTATCGACCGCGATCGCTTCGGGAACAGTTAGTTGCCTTAAAAGGGAATGTATAGGGCGATCGTTCCCAGTCAAACCGATTGAGGTTAAGAGCGATCGGGCAAATTTTTTATATTTTGTATGAAATCCGGTTGTAGAATTTCTGATTTCAGGGATCGGCAATCCCCATCTTACGGTTGCGGTGAAATGAAGTGTGAAGTCATTAGCCGAATCCCATATTAGAGTGGATCCAAAATCGCGATCGTTGGCACAGTATAATGAAATATAGGAAGTGACACTACTCCGATCGGTTTAAATTTTTGTAACGCTTTATAAATTCATAAAATTTAAAAAATCATCAGTAAATATACGGAATCTTAAACTCGATTGGAATTCATTTCAATAGATTGCAAAAATTGACTCGGACTTATGGATTTTAAATACTTTTCATCAGGGAGTTTGTCTCGCGTTCAATTACTGAGCGTACCGCTAGCTCTAACCGTTGCCCTTTTAGGAGGGACGGGTTGGTATGTTTGGGATTCCTACCATACCCTAAAACGAATTAATTCGCGAGATATGAGATTAGTCGAATTAAGCGGCAAAATCGATTATCTTGACGAAGCATTAACCATGTCCGCTCGCATGGCAGTTGCAACGGGAGATCGACAGTGGATTCAACGCTATAACCGATTTGACCCGCAAGTGTTTGCTGCCATTGAAGAAGCCGCACAACTACTCCCTTCTGTTTTTTCTGGCGAAACCTTCGAACAACTCAATGATGTTGCAATTGAGTTACAACAAATTGAGAAGCGATCGTTTGAATTACTGGCGCAAGGAAAAACGCAGCAGGCTAAAGATCTGTTGTTGAGCGAACAATACGAAAGTCAAAAGCAACGTTATGTAGAAATTATGAGCGAGATCGTATCTCAAATGAAAAATTTTGCCAACCAATCTCTTCAAAACCAGACCAATAAAGCAAGAATTGTCTTAGGAACGATCGCGATAACTGTCATGATGTTAGCGATCTTATGGACGATTATTTTACGGATGCTGGTTCGTTCGATTCAATCGGTTCGTCAAGCTAGCAATGCAGTTTCAGATGTTTCCGGTCAGATTACCGTAACAGTTGAAGAACACGAACAGTTAGCGATCGACCAATCCGGTGCGGTGAATGAAATTGCGACCACGACAAAGGAAATCGAACAATCGGCCCAACAATCGGCACAACGCATTGAAGCAGCACTTAATGAAGCAACTCAAGCTCTCGATTTAGCTTCTGATGGCACAGATATTGTCAACCAAACGCTATCTGGAATGGAGAAATTACAAGATAAGGTCAAAGCGATTCATTCTCAAATTAATCGGCTGATCGAACAAACAAAGCAGATCGGTACGATTTCTAAATTGGTTGGGGAACTGGCAAATCAGACGAATTTACTGGCACTCAATGCGTCGGTGGAAGCCGTACGAGCTGGGGAATCTGGGAAGGGATTCGCCGTGGTCGCCGCTGAAATTCGCAAATTAGCCGATCGCAGTCAAAGTTCGGCTCAAAAAATTGCCGAACTCGTTACCAATATTCAATCTGCGGTGAGTTCAACTGCAACCGTGATTCAAGAAGGAAGTCAGACGGTCGATCGCGGTATAACGCTAACCCAAGACACGGCGGATCGGTTTAGTCAATTTGTCGATGCAGTCAACAATATTACCACCAACAGCCAGCAAATTTCTTTAATGGCTCAACAACAGGCAGATGCAACGCAACAGTTAGCTGTCGCGATGGAATCTCTCAATCGTGGAACTAACCGAACGACTCGCGCGATCGGTCAAACTCAAACGGCGACCAATCGCCTGAATGATACGGCAAAAAATTTAAACAAGTTAGTATAGAGAAAAGACATAAAGCAATTCTTAATGACGTGCGGTACACCTCGGCTGAAGAATGCAACAACTTATCTTGGAAGTGTACCTCATCAATCCAGGAAATGCTTTATAACAGAGAAAATGTATCTGAGCAGAGGGAGTAACTGGTCAGGATAGGATTTCCAGAATAGTCCTATCGCTGGATCGCTATTCATTAGGAGGTTGTAAACTTGTTTCAAAACTCGATCGCTTTTATCCCGCACGGACATTGTTATTTCTGGCAACCCTCATTAATGTGGTTGCACGTCATCTCCGATGCCTTCATTACGCTTGCCTATCTGTTAATTCCTATCACTTTAGTTCATATCATCAAACAGCGGGATGATGTGCCGTTCGATTGGATATTTTTCCTATCGGGTGCGTTTATTGTCTCCTGTGGCATTACCCATGCTATGCAAATTTGGACGCTGTGGCATCCAGACTATTGGGTGTCGGGGTCTCTCAAGGCGGCTTGTGCGATTATCTCGATAACTACGGCAATTGTCCTGTTTCCGTTAGTTCCAAAATTTTTGGCGATTCCCAGTCCAAAACAGTTAGAAGAAACGAATGCGGCGCTATCCCGAGAAGTGAGCGATCGCAAATCAGCAGAAACTTCGCTGGCTCAACTCAATGCTGAATTAGAGCAGCGAGTGAAGGAACGCACGACGGAACTGCGACAAGCGCAGAGTCAACTGATTAGTAGCGAAAAAATGTCGTCTTTGGGACAAATGGTGGCGGGGATTGCCCATGAAATCAACAATCCCATTAGTTTCATCTACTCGAATTTAGCACCGGCGAAAGATTACATTCGCGATATCACCGAGGCGATCGCTCATTATCGAACCACTTATCCCAATCCGCCCCAGGAAATTCAAGCACAAATTGAAGATGGCGATCTCGACTTCGCGATCGCGGATTTGCCTAAAGTTTTATCGTCTATGGAAGTGGGGGCAAAACGTATCACTAAAATCGTGCAATCGTTGCAAACGTTTTCAGCGTTGAATAAATCGGGATTGAAGCGGACGAACTTGCACGAGAACCTCAACAGCGCGATCGCGATCGTGCAGCACCGCTTGAAAAAACAATCCGATCGCCCCGAGATTGAGTTAGTCAAACGCTACGGATCGCTTGCACCCATTGAATGTTATCCGGATCGTCTCAATCAAGTGTTTATGGATTTATTGCTCAATGCAATTGAGGCGATCGAGCAACGTTATAAAGGAGGAGCAATCTCGGAGATTCAAGCAAGCCCAGGTCGTATTAAAATCGAAACGATTCAAGCGGAAAACCACGTTACGATTCGAATTTCCGATAACGGTTGCGGGATAAAATCCGAAACGATCGATAAGATTTTCGATCCGTTTTTTACGACCAAACCTGTTGGCAAAGGGACGGGATTGGGATTGTCGATCGCCTATCAGACGATCGCGCAACAACATGGCGGTCAATTACGCTGTCACTCCGATCGCGAGCAAGGAACTGAATTCGAGATTGAATTACCTTTGCTTCAGAAAAACTAGATTCGGAGGTCGAAACAAACTCGCACTCGGACAGGAGGAAGTCGGCGATCGCCCCGACCGGGTGCATAATCGTTCGCCGATATGAGAACATCGACAATGCACCCTTTGCACTTGAAATCGAACCAGCGGCGATGTCTGCACGAAGTTATGCCATCCTTGGAACGGGCGCAATTGGCGGATTTTACGGTTCCCGATTGCAAACAGCCGGATTGGACGTTCATTTTCTGCTCCGCAGCGACTACGACACCGTACGCGATCGCGGCTTGAGCGTCGAATCCCCCGAAGGCGATGCGATCCTCGATCCCGTCAACGCCTATAACGATGTCGCTAAAATGCCACAATGCGATGTCGTTGTCGTCTCGTTGAAAACCACGCAAAACCACCTGCTCCCCAAACTCCTCCCTCCCGTGGTGAAGCCGGATGGCGTGGTGCTGGTGTTGCAAAACGGACTGGGAATCGAGGACGAGGTTGCCAAAATTGTCGGAAGCGATCGCGTCATGGGAGGAATGTGCTTCATTTGCGCCAACAAAATCGCTCCCGGTCGGATTCGCCACCTCGACTATAGTGCCATTTCCCTGGCTGACTACGACCCCGAGGCTCGACCCTGCGGCGTTACCGACCGAATGAAACGCATCGCCAGCGATTTCGAGCGAGCTGGAATTCCGATTCAACTGATGGACGACTTGCTGATGGCTCGGTGGCACAAATTAGTTTGGAATATCCCCTATAACGGCTTGTCCGTGGTTCTCGACGCGCAAACGGACGAATTGATGGGAGACCCGAGCAGTCGCCAATTGGTCGAGCAACTGATGCGAGAAACCGTTGCGGGTGCGGCGGGATGCGATCGCGCCATTCCTGACAGTACGATTCAAAAAATGCTCGATCGCACCGATAAAATGAAACCCTATTTAACCAGCATGAAGTTGGATTATAATGCCAAACGACCGTTAGAACTCGAAGCCATTTTTGGCAATCCCCTGCGCATGGCAAATGCTGCTGGCGTGTCGTTACCGCGCGTGGAAATGCTCTATCGGCAATTGCAATTTCTGGATCGCAAAAATCGCAAGCACGAGTCATAGATTGCCAGTCGCCCGTTCCCAATTTCGAGATCCCTAACCCGAACCAAAATTGTCCTATGGTTGTCAATCGTTCGACCCGACCCCAACCCCAACTTCCCCAACCGCCAACGTTCAATCGCCCCGAAGACGGACGCCAACACCGCAAGCAACGGTTAGCGGCGGCATTTCGCGTGTTTGCTCGATGCGGTTTTGACGAAGGCGTCGCCGGACACATTCAAACCGATCGCGATCGCGCCAGAGGTGGCAAAATTAACCTATACTCAAATCGGCTCCCACTACATGGGTTGGTTTAGCTTTCAGTCGCTCTACGACCGGGTTGTGGCGCAAGAGCCGGATTTGTTGGATTGAGAGCAGCGAGGTCGTTAGATAACTAGATGTACATCTAGTTGTAATTCGTCTAAAATGCGATCGTTTCCCCACTTTCACGATCTGGAGATGACGTTATGTGGACGAGTGCGATCGTTGCTTATCTGCACTATCTCAGTTTTGGACTAATCCTTGCTTCGCTAGCAGTTGAAAATCGATTTTTCAAGAAAGATTTAAGCGTTCGAGAAGCATGGACGGTGTTGATTGCCGATGGCGTCTACGGGACGGCGGGAACCCTCGTATTAATCACCGGACTGTTGCGCGTTTTTTACTTTGCCAAAGACCCCTCATTTTACTCGCACAATCCCGTCTTTTGGGTTAAGATTTCGATATTTTTTATTGTCGGACTACTTTCGTTGTATCCCACCATTTCTTACGTGTTGTGGATTGGCGGCTTACAACAAAATACGCCCCCGGAAATTAGCGAATTTCGCGCCAATGCGATCGCGAATTTAATTAAAGTCGAAATTGTCGGGTTTGCGGCAATTCCCTTATTTGCGTCCCTGATGGCACGGGGAATCGGTTTGGAGTAGACTGAGGTGATAGACTTCGTGAACTACCGCTATTGAATCAAAGATTACAATAGCAGCTTCCTACCCAACAAATTGCCCAACCGTAGATTTCTTACGTCCTCTACAGTTGGGTCTTACATTTGGACAGTAGGCTTGACCCCGCGTCCCGCAGGTGAGGGGT
>CAYQUF010000179.1:0-9516 GCA_964420595.1 uncultured bacterium | reverse complement strand
TCTCTCGCTTCAATCCAAGATTTGAAGCGGAGGATTCTGGCGGGTTTGGCTAAAAATTGAGTAAAAATCCCCGCAAAATCAACTAAAGACAACTCAACTAATAAGTCGGTAACCGATCGCCCTGCAACTCCTGACAGCGCTGCAAGTAAATTTGTGCCACGCGATCGCCCGCGTGTTGGCGCAAGCACTCTCGAAATGCCTCAGCCGCATCGCCATAAGCCCCCCCATTGTAAAGCAAGATCGCCTGCTCGAACGTAATCCGAGTTGCGATCTTCGCTTGTTTGAGATCGTCAGGATCGGCATCAAACACCTCAAATACCGAAATCTTATCCGATTTTCCCTTCACCTTCACCCGATCGATTAAACGAATACAATAACGGTTTGCATCCTGCAATCGCGCAAACGTATTGTGACTGATCAGCAATGCCACCCCGTAAAACTTCGTCAATTCTTCCACCCGAGCCGCGAGATTCACCGCATCGCCGATCACCGTCCCGTTCATCCGACTTTGACCGCCCACCGTTCCCAACATCAGCGGACCGGTATTGATCCCGATCCCGATGCGAATTGGCGGACGACCGGGACGCTGGCGGGTGGTATTGTACTCGTGCAATCGTTCGAGCATGGAAATCGCAGCTTGCACGGCACTATCGGGACTGGTTCCGAATAACGCCATAATCGCATCGCCGATGTATTTATCGATAAAACCGTAATGTTCGGCGATCGCCGGTTCCATGCGGCTGAGAAACGCATTGATAAACTTAAAGTTATCGTCGGGGGTCATGCTCTCCGAAAGCGTCGTAAAGTTGCGAATGTCGGAGAACAAAATCGACATATCCTTCTGCACCGCATCGCCCAATTTCACTTCGACGATACTTTCGTATCCCAAAAAGTGCAGGAACTCGTGGGGAACGAACCGACCGTAAGCGTCCGTGAGCGCCAGTTCTGCATCCAGCGATCGATCCAGTTCCTGGTTGAGCTGATACAATTGTTGCGTGGTGCGCTCCCGTTCGGCTTCGGCTTGCCTGCGTTCGGTGACGTCTTGAAAGGCAACGAGCGCGTAGACTACATTTCCCGTTTCGTCGTAAATGGGCGTGCCCCAACTTTCGATGGGAATCACGCGATCGCCCCGATGAATTTCAATATCGTCAGCCGTGGAAAATTCCCCCTGCAACGCCCGCACGATCGGTAATTTTTCGGTGGGATAGAGACTGTTGGTTCCGGCGATATAGTTGTGATAGATCTCGGCAATCTTAGACGCATCGACCTCGGTATTGGGAACCACGGGCTGACCGAGAATTTCGCGGGCGCGGCAATTGGAGTAATACGGTTTGCCATAGCGGTCGAGGATGGCAACGCCGACGGGAATTGCTTCGAGAAACTGCATCAGCCGTTGTTCGCTTTCGCGATGCAAGCCGCGACTGTAATACCCCGCAATCGCAATTGCCGCACCGAGTAAGCCAAACGAAGCAGGTAGCACGGGAATCCAAACCCCCTGCAAAAATGCCGCGTAACTGCTGGCATATAAAATACTGGCTGATAGGATCAGGCTAAATCCGACAACGCTCCACTTGGGCAGGAGTTTCTGTTGGAACCGCTCCGAACGCCACAGGATCCACCCAATTGACGCTCCGACAAACGACCACCCCATCACCCACAGCCGCTCCACGGGGTCGGGAAAAACGTAGATCATTTCGCGTCCGTCAATGGCACCAGCGAGCATCTGACTGGTGAGATTGGCATGAATCACCACGCCAGGGGCGCGTTCCCGTTCGGGGGTGCCGAAGAAACGACTGCTGTAAGGGGTGTAAAACAGGTCGTTGAGGCTTTCGGCAACAGTTCCGACAAACACGATGCGATCGCGCAGCAACCCCGGAGGAACCCGATCGTTGAGGACGTCGCTCATGGATACCGAGTGAAATCGGTCGAGCAAGCCGCGATAGTTCAACAGGATCTGGTAGCCGCCCATATCGCCGCGCACGTAGCCGCCTGCGTTATTATCCAGGGGGATAAACAGTGCCTGACCGAATCGCAAATGCTGTCGCTCGGGATCGACCGTTTCGGGAGTGATTCCTTCCTGTTGGAGGTACATCACCGCCAATTTAGCCCCGATGCTCAGTTCGACTTGACCGCTCTGGGGGTTTTTAACCGAAATTAACCCCCGACGCACTTTGCCATCGATATCGAGAACCAAATCCGCCAGCGCCACGCGATCGAGATCCTCTAAGGTGGGAGGGGGGGCGACTTGTCGCCCGACTGCCTTTTCGATCCCGATGGTGTTGGGCATCGATCGCAAGACTTCGACCAACCGATCGTGACCCGGTTCGACGGGTAAGTCGCGATACAAATCCAAGCCGACCAGCCGGGGGTTGTGGGATTTAATTTTTTGCAGGAGCTGCGCTAAAACCGCATCGGACATCGGCCATTGCCCAATGTGGTTAATGTCGGATTCGTCAATCGTGATGATAACAATGCGCGGGTCAACCGGCTCGCTCGGTCGCAGTCGAAAAAAACGATCGTAAATGTTGAGTTCGAGTAACTGAAATGCACCCGTCCAGTTGATAGCGATCGCGACTGCGGCAATACTGGGAGCTGCGATTAAAACCCCTCGCCATTTACGAATTTTTGCTTTAACGTTCAACCACATCTAGGGTCGGCACTCACCATTGCCAGAACGAACCGAGTCGTCTGTGTACGCGGTTCCTCTATCGTAACGGTTAGAGCGATGCACCGATGGCGATCGCGAAGCGACTGGTGTCTGGCACCCCGATCCTCGTGAAGGTTCCCCGTGCGTTTCGCGCCCTTCGACGGTCTGTTGTCAGTCCGAGAGCGCGGTTGAGGCACGTTGCTGGGGTTGACTTTACTCGTCCGTTGCTAGAGGTGCGCGAGCAATGGCATCTAGACCCACCGCACTCAACACTTCTTCCCAAGTGGTCGAGAGGGTTTCGTCTTCGGGTTGAGCCCGTTTGAGTTCGATTAATCGAGCGACCATATCATACCAAAGTCCGGCTTCGCCATAAAGTCGAGCTTGTTCGTACGGCGTTGCGGTTTCTAGGCGGCTCGTCAGGGAGCGATCGGCTTCGACGCGGCGGATCCAGCCAGTCGCGAGGGGACTATCCGGGCGCAGCTTTCCGTCGCACATCAACACGAAGGACCACTTGTAGGCTTTTCCAGTTTCTAGATCCGCAGCCGTCTCGGGTAGTTGGAAACTAAACACGCCGGCGCGATCGCCGAGGGGCAATTGGGTGTAGTAGTGGTTTTCTCCGGCGAGATCGGAAATGCTGAAAAAGGCTTGTGGTGCCGACGTTTCCGGCAAGTAAACCGAGAAAGTCGGACGAGCTTGCGCGGTGAGACCGTGGTTGGTATCTGGCAACAAGGGCATCACCGACGCATCAGCCGCTTTGACCGTTCCCTCTGACGGACACTGCTCGCCGCGAGAGGCACCGCCAGCCGTATTGCCGGGGGCGTCTTCGCCCGGAGGCGTGAAGATACTGCTAGCAATGGCATTCGAGGGAATTGATTGCGCGCTGACTCGGGTAGACCAGCCGCAGGTCACGGCCAATCCGACCGATAGGAGTGTTAGGGTAAATAAATTTTTCGGCTGGAGCATTATATTACACCATCCCAATGAGTCTTTTTACTAGCTATCATACCCCACCGTTTTTCAAGACTCACCTTTGCAATCCGCAAGAATTTGTAAAGTCTTGACTAAGTTATGGCGTAAACGTTTATATCGAGTGCGAGTTTGGATCGAGCGACTTGGATTCGGTCTGAAGCTTGTTACTTTTTAGGGAAACAATGTTACCTTTTCCCCACCAACGGGTTTTAAAGGACGCGATCTTCTGGTGTCACGCCCCGCAAGTTCGCACCGCCTGCCGTATCCTTCGGTTCTCCTTCATCGGGAGGCTCGAAGGTGGCATTATAAGAGCTAATGGACGAGACCTGCATGTTTGCCGAAGCCGGACGTTGGGCGATCGCGCCGATTGCCAAGCTTTCCATCGCGAGAACGCCAACTAAACAAATTTGCCAGAATTGTGTTTTATCTTGATGCATTGCCCGATACCCTGAAAATTTTATATTTCATCCATTGACTCTATTGTTACCTCCGATCTTGCCCAACTTGTACCGTGTATCCACGCAAGCATGGGAAATTTGAAGTTTTATCCCAAACTTTTTGAGGAAATTTAAAGGTAAGTTAAAGAGCGCGATCGCTCAAAAGGTAACAATTTAAGCCAACTTGTACGAGAGTCTGTTACCCTCTCCTCCCATTATGTTACCCGATCTGCGTCTTCGAGCGAGCGGACTCCCTCCAGTCGGGCGATCGCCGATTTTGCTATTTTCACTTTAAAGAAAAGTTGCTCGGTTGGTGAGAGGGATGTGACCCCTTACATGGTTAAGATTAGGTTAAGGCAACGAAAAATAGCGGGCGGGTTGGTTCCACTACAGCCAGTTGCCTACCAACACGAAGGGCGACCAATAGAACGGATGGCGATACTCCGTTTCCTCAAGCAGCAATAGCTGCGCCTGACGCAACGCTCGGGCTTTGCTGGTATTCGGTTGCACCAAGACATCGTAAAATTGACTCATCAACAACGCCGTCGATTCGTCCTTCACCGACCAGAGCGTGGCAAGGGTACTGCGCGCCCCCGATCGCACGGCAATGCCAGCCAGTCCTAACGCAGCGCGATCGTCTCCCTGTGCCGTTTTGCACGCACTCAGCACCAACAGTTCGATCGGCACGGTTTCGCCGTACTGGCGCGATTGGAGTAAGCGTTCCAATTCTTTCACTTGAATGCGGTCTTCCCACGTCAGGATATAAGTTTGTTCGGGATCGGAGCTAAACTGACCGTGGGTGGCGAGATGGACGATTTGAAACGGCGAGCGATCGATCTGTTTGGCGAGGTTTTCTTCGGTAAATTCGCCATTGAGGAACACCTGGGAAGGGAGGGTTGCCGCGACTCGATTCACTTCTGTCGCCACCTCGGGCAGCGAAGCGTACCCCTGGCGCGATTCGGTCAATCCAGCCATCAGCGCCCGCAACTGTTGGGTCGCCAGCGATCGCGGTTCGAGCAGTTGCAACCCCGGCGCGATCGCCACCTGGTAGCGTTCGATCAGGTATTGCTCGCCGTCGTAAAGGGCGGACATGGGCAAGTTTTTAAATGCCCCGTCGGGAACGAACACCAAGGTTTCAATTTGGTTTTGGGCGAGTTCGGCTTCAATCGGTCGCACCAGCCAATCGTACACCTGCTGTGACAGTTGCAAGCGAATCGGATCGGGGAAGGCGGGGTTGAACGATTGCAAGAGCTGTTCGAGGGTCGAGTCGATTTCGGCTTCCGAGAGGACAGTTTCGTGGTAGATAAACGGTTGTCCGGGAATGGAAACCACCACCGCCAGGCGATCGCTGAGAATAATCGGATAGACGGTCGCAGCGCTGGGATCGACGCGATCGATTTGCGCCGGTTCGGGTTGGGCGCAGGTGTCGCGGAAGAAGTTATCCAACTCCGCCAGTTGCAGGGCTTCGATGGTGTCCCGCGCTTGTTTGAGGTTTTTCTGGCTCGGGGGTTTTCCGTTCTCCGATTGCACCAGTAGGGCGACTAATTGGCGATAGACGGGTTCGACGCTCTCGCGAAATGAAAATTGCACGTCGGGGTTAACCGCCACCAGATCGCTGCGCAGGGTGTCGAGGGTTCGGACGGCTTCGCGATACAGGGCGATCGCTTCCGGGCGGTTTTGCTGTCGCTCCAGGACGCGCCCCAGTTGCCACTGCCAGCGATAGGCGATATCGTCGGCATCGATCTCTTGTGCCAGTTTCAGCGCTTGTTGGGTCAGGTCGCGGGCGGATTCCCACTGCTGTAACTGCTCGTAGAGGTGACCCAGGTGACCTAGGGCGTAGGCTTCAGCGCGCGTATCGTTTAATTGTCGGGATTGGCGAATGGCGGTGGCGAGCAGTTGGGCGACATTGCTCGAATCGATCGGCACTTGGCTCTGGCGGGCGATCTTCATGGCATTTTCGGCTAAATTCACGCCAGCGTAGATCGACATCCGACTGGGGGGTAAGGTATCGAGGCGCGATCGCAGCGAGGCAAGTCTGTCCTGGGCGCGCTGGTATTCCCCAGTTTCGACCAGCAATCCAAATTGGTTGATTTGAGCTTCGAGACGGGCGAGTTTGGTCGGCGCGATCGCTTCGGCTTGACGATAATACTCAAACGCGGCGTCGGCGTTGTTTAAGGCGCGCTCGGTATTGCCCAGACTGAAGAGGGTGGCGCTGGTTTCTCCCGGTAGATTGAGGGATTGGGCGATCTCGAGGCTTTGTTGGAGTACCTCTCGGGCTTGTTGCAAATTCCCCACCACTTGCAGGGTAATGCCCAAACTGCGCAACCCGGCGACTTTCAGTTCGGAATCGGGACGCTGTTGCAGTTGGCGGTTGATGCCTTCGAGCAACGTTTGCGATCGCCGATACAGTCCCAACACTTGCAGGGCTTGAGCTTGGTTGATTTGACTGCCTAACGCCCCCAGTTCGTCGTCGGCAGTTTTGTAGGCGGTTTCGGCGTGCTGCCAGGTTTCGAGGGCGGCTTGAGTCTGTCCCCGTGCCAGTTGCAGGCTGCCTTTGGCGTTGAGGGCGCGAGCGCGAATCGAGGCGGCGGCGGTGTCGTTTAAGGAACTCAACCCCTCGTCAATGGCGGTAGCGGCGTTGTCCCACTGTCCCAAATCTTGATAGGCGAGGGAGAGGTAGGTGAGGCTGAGGGCTTGTTGGGAACGGTTGCCTTCAGTGGCGAAGGCGGCGGCAGCTTGTTGCCAGAGTTGGGCGGCATCTGAGAGGCGTCCGCTGTCGTAGAGGCGGCGACCGCGATCGAGCAGTGCGGATCCGGTGGCACTCGGTTGGGCGATCGATACGGTAGCGGGGTGTTGGGTGAGTGCCGGGACGACCGTGATGACGAGCAAACAGGTCAGCAATCCCAAGCCAAGGCGACGGGAGAAACGACGGAACAGCGATCGAAGCTTAATCATAGTAAGGACACTCAACGGGCGTTTGGTGTAGCGGTAGAGATCGACCCTGACTGCGATCGATTGGCAAGTGCATGACCTGTCGGACAGGACGCTTTTAGACCAGATCGAGATGATTTTACTCGATTCTGACATTTTCCCACGTCCAACGGCAGGGGGGAAATGAAGTGACTTGAATGCTCCCTGGCTCTCGGCAGGACTGCGGTAGAGCAATTTTAAGTTTGGCAACGGGCGATGGGTGACTGGCGGCTGGTAACTGGAAAATCCTTTCTCCCGCCAAATGGAAACCCCGAATGGACAATTGTCCTCGAACGAACAAACTGTCTGTGGGGAAGTTGTCAATGGGCGATCGCTATGCTAACCGAAAGCGGGCGATATTGACTGAAATGGGTGACTTTATTCAATCTCTTAGAGTTTGTCATCCGGGTTTACACGGATAGTTTTTAAATCCCTAAATTAGAGAAAAAATGAATAGGGAATAACACTGAAATTTTGAGAATTTAGTGTATTTTTGCAAATAATTTTCCTGACTCCATTTCTGCATTGAGAAAGAGTGACTGACCAATGCAGGGGATTGAATTAAATCGGTATGGGTATTATCACAGTCACTTCTGTTGCAGATAGCGGACAAGGTTCGTTGAGAAATGCGATCGCCTCCGCCAATCCAGGCGATGAAATTGTCTTCGATTCCAGTCTGGAAAATAAAACAATTCAACTGACCGGTGGCGAGCTATATATCGATAAAGATTTAACGATCGATGCTGCCAATGCCCCGAATTTAACAGTTAGTGGAAATAATCAAAGTCGCGTATTTCGGATTGATGGCGGTCGAGATGCGACCCTTCGCAATTTCGCGATCGCAGATGGCTTAACCGACGACCGTGGTGGCGGCATTATTACCGAGACTGCCAGTACGCTAACTGTCGAAAATATCGAATTTAATAATAACTCTGCCAGCCAAGGTGGAGGAATTTACTTAGGTTACAGAAGTAGCGCAACCGTCCTAAACAGCAAGTTTGACAGTAATGACAGTACTAGCGGTGCGATCGATCGCAGCGGTGGCGCGATTTCATCCAATAGCGGCGGAACCCTCACCGTTAAAGACAGCCAATTTACTAATAACCAAGGAATTAACGGCGGCGCAATTAATATTGTCCATACCGGCTTACTGGTTGAAAACTCAGATTTTACCAACAATATTTCAACCGCCAGAGGTTCGACCGACCATACACGCGGTTACGGTGGTGCCATTTACACCGATGGTGCCAGCGAAAAAATAGACGGTCAAGCCATTGGCGGTCAAATTATTATTCGCGACAGTCGATTTGAAGGTAACCAAGGTCAGGGACAAGGCGGCGGTGCATTTTTATTCGTTTATCCACCAGATGAAGTCGTTGTTGAAGGAACGGTATTTGATGGAAATACCGTGCTGTCAAGTCCTGATGGTGACGAATCCTTTGGCGGTGGATTGCGACACGGAAATGGCAAACTGACGATTAAAGATAGCGCCTTCATCAATAATTCTGCCGACAAACAAGGCGGCGGATTGTGGGTTGGTGGAACCTCCCCGACCCACATCGAAAATAGTACGTTTTCCGGAAACGAAGTCGTCGGTGCAGATGGAAACGGCGGCTTAGGCGGCGGTCTGACAATTAACAATGGCGACGAACCCGCGACGATTGTCAATACCACCGTGGCGAACAACCATGCAGGATTTCAAGGTGGCGGATTCTGGGGAGAATGGGACACGACAACCCTCAAGAATTCGATTTTTGCCAACAACACCGCCGATAACAACGGGAATGACTGGGGAATCAAACAACACACGGGAGGCGAGTTAATCGACGGCGGCGGTAATTTCCAATATCCGCCGAAGAAAGCTACCGACCCGTCTGATGCAAACGTTACGCAGAATGTAACGATTGAAGATCCGCTCCTGGCGGCATTACAGGACAGCAGCGAAGGCATTCCGTTCCATCCCTTACAGGAGAGCAGTCCGGCGACGTCGGCGGGGACGAGTTTTGAGGGAACCACCGCTGGCGATACGACCGCCGATAACACCAACGACACGACTGGCGATTCCGGAAATACTGGCGATACTACCACTGGCGATACTTCGGGGAACGATCCCACCAGTTCCGATAATACTGGCGACACTACTAGCGGCAATTCGTCCGAAAACGATACGACGGGTTCGTCAGGTAACGATACGATTGACTCAGGTGACAACAACGACGCGACTACCGATAATTCCGATAATTCGACCGCAGACAGTCCTGGCGATATGACCGGTGGCGATACGACAGATAACCCCAGCGATTCGACCGATACAACGGATTCGGACAATACTGGCGACACGACCACCGACAACACCGATAGTTCCACCTCCGACGACCCGGTGACAGATGGAAGTGACTCGACGGATTCGACAACAGATAACCCCAGCGATTCGACCGATACAACGGATTCGGACAATACTGGCGACACGACCACCGACAACACCGATAGTTC
>CAYQUF010000178.1:0-9561 GCA_964420595.1 uncultured bacterium | reverse complement strand
AGGGCTACGGAAAGCCATTTATCGATCGCTTAGCGATGATGAATGGTAGTTTACTCCGTTGCCAAAATAACCCCACGGCAAATTTAGCAGATCGCAGCGCCGCATTTTCCGGTATCTTCGAGAGAGAGCCACCTGTCTCGCCCGGTCTGTTTGTTGCACTATTGCCATCATGAATCCAGCTCTAGAGATTCGCCGCCTGATCGAACTAATGCCTGCGTCCGGGCGGATGCTGGCAAAAATCAGCCATCAACCGTCCCAAACCAAAGTCATCGATGCGGTGTTTCCCCTTCCCTGGCATCGCGATCGCCGTATTTCTATTAACTTCGACAAATGGAGCCAACTGAGCCAACCGCAACGGGATCTCCTGCTGCTGCGAACCATCAGTTGGTTGCTCGGGGTGAAATGGTTGAAACCGGATCTCTATCAAGGGGTGACGGCGGCGGGTGTCGTGGGCGCGGTGGTAGAATTGGCGCAAGGGGATGCGGTTGGCGTGGTAACGGCAGGTGGGTTGGCAGCCTTTGCTCTGACTCGCTTGTGGCAATCGACGCGCAATAGCGAATCGGAATTGACGGCGGACGAAGCGGCGATTCGGATTGCCCAACGTCGGGGTTACCACGAACCGGAAGCCGCCCGACACTTGCTCGAAGGAATCGAGGCTGCGGCGAAGTTAGAAGGGCGATCGGGATTGAGTTTTACCGAATTAGTTCGCGCCCAAAATTTACGGGCAGTTGCCGGAATTTCCCCTGTCGGCGTTCCTCAGAAAATTCGCCAAGAGGGATAGCCGAACGTGGGGCAGACTGCGACGCGATACAATCGGTTTGAATGGGTGATTCCCAATTTCTCGGTATTTTCAGACTAGAAGCCAGCATGGATAGCAACGACTTCCTCAAGCAAATTCTCATGATCGGGATCGGGACGACCTCCTTCGTCGCCGAGAAACTGCAAGAAGCCAGCGATCAGTGGGTGCGAGAAGGCAAAATGGATCCCGAACGCGCCGACAGTTTTGTAGACGATATCATGGAGCGCATTAAGTCGGAGCAGTCGAACTTCGAGATGCAAATGCAGCGTTACATGCGCAATGCCATGCAGGATTTAGGCGTTCCCCGTCAAGCCGAGATGGACGAGTTGCGAGGTCGCCTCGATCGCCTCGAACGACAAGTACGCGAGATTGAGAACAAGCTGTGGCGATAGGCAATTCCCTCGGTTGAACCGGGAGAACTGGAGACATAGGATAACACTAAAACGCGATCCCGACGAACCCGATTTGGGGTTTGAGGATCGATTCGTTTATTTTGCTGCTAGAGGAGAACTGAACTTTGCAACCGATTTTAGTCAGTCTGGGTATTGCACTGGTCTGTGCGATCGTTCTGATTGTCGCTCAAGTGAACAACCAACGCCAAGAAGCGATGGCGGTTCGGACGAAGCAACCGGAGACGCAAGCGGTGGAGACGGAAACGCAACCGCAAGCCTCGGCGACGATCGCGCAATTGCCGTCGTTAGAAGAAATTGAAGAAAATAACGAGGTCGTTACCACCGATTCGGGGTTGAAATACATCCCAATTCGCGAAGGGGTGGGTGCGTCGCCGCAGAAAGGTCAGACGGTGGTGGTGCAGTATACCGGAACGCTCGCTGACGGAACGAAATTCGACAGTTCGCGCGATCGCGGTACGCCGTTTCAATTTAAAATTGGCGTCGGTCAAGTGATTAAAGGCTGGGATGAAGGGGTGATGTCGATGAAAGTCGGCGGTCGCCGCAAGCTGATTATTCCGCCGGAATTGGGATATGGCGAGCAAGGTGCGGGGGGCGTGATTCCCCCGAATGCGACGCTCGTGTTTGATGTGGAATTATTGCGAATTGCCGATTGATGGCGATTTTGGGGTTGGGGCGATCGCCGATCGTCCCTCCTGATTTTAATAACCCGATCGCGCTAAGTTTTTAAAACTGGTAAATTGCGGCTCGAATAAGAGTTTGACGACGCCGGTGGGACCGTTGCGGTGTTTCGAGACGATAACTTCGGCAATACCGCGATCGGGAGTGTCGGGGTTGTAGTATTCGTCTCGGTAGAGCAAGACCACCAAGTCAGCATCTTGCTCGATACTTCCCGATTCTCGCAAGTCAGACATCATCGGTCGCTTATTATTGCGCGCTTCCACCGAACGACTGAGCTGCGAGAGGGCGATAATGGGGACTCCGAGTTCTCGCGACAACCCTTTGAGCGATCGCGTGATTCGAGATAATTCCTGCACTCGATTATCGCCCGTTCCCTCCATTAACTGTAAGTAATCGAGCAGAACTAACCCCATCTGCTTTCCTTGTTCGGCTTGCAAGCGACGGGTTTTCGATCGCATTTCGGTGACGGTAATATTGGGCGTATCGTCAATAAAAATCGGCAACTCGGCTAGCGATCCGATCGCCTGACTCAACGGTTCCCATTCATTTTGAGAGATCCGACCCGCACGCAAGCGATTGCTTTCAATTCGCGCCTCGCTCGCCAACAATCGCTGCACGAGCTGTTCTTTCGACATTTCTAAACTGAAGATAGAAACGGGAAGGTTGTAATTTGCCGCTAAATTACGGGCAATATTCAGTCCGATCGCTGTATTGTGAACGCAAATATCGTTCGCGACAAAGTTATGGGTTTGGGGAATTGTTAAATCGTAAACTTGGCAATCGCCAATGTATTCAATCTCAACAATTTCGTCCCAATAGACTTCGCTATTGGCTAAATTTTGAAGTTCTTCATTTTCTAATGCTCGGGCAAATGCCAACAGCCGCGATCGCGAAAATGCCCGCTGTCCGACATGAAGATTTCTCGTACTTTGAATCCCGGCTTTTGCCAAATGCAACGGTTCCCAAACTTCAATCGAAATTAAATCGCGATTGCTTGGATTGCGGCGTTGGCTCAGCGTATCTTTGACGCGATCGACCGCCGCTGCTTTGCCAAAAATCCCAATTTCATCCACAAAGCAGCGAATGGAATCCTGATGCGTAATGTCAATTTGCCAGACCGTGCGGTGGGTGCGATCGGATTTCACCCGACGTTGTTTGAGGGATGCAATGATGCCAAATCGCAACAGCAAATGCTGAATTTGACGGGCTAATGTTTCGCCGACCGTGGCGTAGCCAACCCGAGCTTGACCGCTGCTCTGTACCCTCGCCCAACCATTGGTAGAAAAGAGGCGATTTAGAAACAACGCCAACTGCGATCGCTTCAGTTGAAAAATAATGTCAGGGATAAATTTGTGATGGGCATTTTCCCCCCACAATCCCACCGATTGCAGCCACGAGACTAACTCGTCTGGCTTGTTTTTCTGAATTGAAGGTAACCCATCGACAACGCCATCCACCTGACCGACAGCCTCCGCAAACTCTGCCTGGAGTTGCGAATTTGTATGGGTCAAGCGAGGTTGTCCGCTTGTTATCGTGCCATCGCCGATAAAATAGGCTAAGAGTTTGATTTGATGTTCGGGAAGAGAGCGATCGCCAAAAACGGAGAGCTGACGGGGAACGGCAATTTTATTTCCCGGCTTTAATTCCGCCAGCGATCGCCATCCGTCAAACGTCAAATAGGGATGGGTCAGCGTGGTTTCGATTTGGCGTCCCAACCGCGTTTTGACTCGAAACACGGGTTTAATGCCATCATCGATAAAATCAGACGGTCGGGTGAAGTGAAATTTCCAATCTTTCCCGAGGGTGAGGAGTTGGTTTTCTGCCTCACCACGCTCGTACAATTGCTGTATCGAAACTAAACGTCCATCGGAGAGCAAAATTTGCGATCGCTCGTGCAAGCATTTCCCCATGGACGGACGTCCCGCCATAATAATTAAATCGGAGCGCTGAAATCCGCCCGTCATCGCATCGAGATCGTAAAAATCGCACAACAGACCCGGTAACGCTTGGTCTTCGTGGCGAACCTCGATATCTTCAAACGTATGAATTAACGTATCGCGAATTGGAATTAAATCCTGTTGCGGGCGTTCCTGGGTAATGCTAAAAATCTTTTGTTCGGCATTGTCGAGAACCGTTTCTAACTGCGTCGTGGTTTCGTAACCCAGTTGAACGATTTCATTGCCCGATTTAATCAAATGACGGCGCAGGTATTTATCCATCACCAACGCCGCATATTTGTCGATATTGACCGCCGAAACGGTGCGATCGACCAATTGCGCCAGCTTGCTCTGACCGCCGATCTTTTCGAGTTTATCGCGATCGCGCAGCCAAGCGGTGACGTTAATTAAATCCGTCGGAGTTCCCTTGGCGTGGAGGTCGAGGGTGGCGTTGTAAATCTCTTTGTGGGCGCTGATATAAAAAGCGTCGGGACGGAGGACTTCGGCGACTCGACTAATTGCTTCGGGGTCGAGCAAAATGCCGCCCAGAATAGATTCCTCCGCCTCGATATTTTGGGGGGGAAGGCGATCGCTATAGGTGTGAAAATCTAGCTCTCGAACCATATCAGCGCCCTAACGTTTAGAGCGGTGCAACTTGAATTTCGATGTGAGCGGTCACTTCCGGGTGCAATTTCACCTCAACGGTGTAGAAACCAGTTTTGTTGATATCGGGAAGCGTCACGCCGCGACGATCCACTTCTTGATTGGCACTCTCTTGAATGGCTTCGACCACCTCGCGATCGGTCACCGTACCAAAGATAGCATCGCCTTCGCCCACTTGCTTGCGAACGACGTAGCGACCGATGGTTTCCAGTGCGGTCTTGCGCGCTTCGGCTTGTTGTTTTTCTTCGAGCAAGCGCTGGCGCTCGGCTTCTTTGCGCTGTTCGACGAGTTTGAGCACGCCAGGGGTGACGCGCACGCCGAGTTCGTGGGGAATCAGGTAGTTACGAGCGTAGCCGGGGGCAACCTCGACTAAATCGCCCGCCTGACCCAACTTGCGGACATCTTTGTTGAGCAATAACTGAATGCGTTTTGCCATGAGCCTTATCGGTCGATTAGCGATAGAATAGATCGGATCTTTTATCCTACGAAATTCAGGGAGCGATCGCAACTTATTGCCAACGCCCTTACCCCTCCACCCCGTCGATCAATCCCGGTGGCGGCTCGATTTCAATCCGCTTGGCGGCTAAATCCACCAGCGGCACGATTTCCTCGACAAACGGAATCAACGCCGTGGTGGGGACTTTTTTCGGCTTGCGATCGCGCTTTCGCTTGTCCCCCTTGCTTCCAGTCGCAGCAACCGCGCGGCTGGCAGCTTCTCGTTCGGCACGAATCTCCTCGTTTAACTCCACTTGCAACAGGTCGTTTCCCGAGGGGAGAATATCGGTGACGATGCCAATGGAGCGATCGCGCTGGCGGTCGAAGACTTCCAACCCGATTAAATCGAGGACGTGGTATTCTCCTTCTTCTAACGGGAGGCGATCGCTCGTGGGAACCACCAAAGCACTGCCACGCAACCGTTCGGCGTCTTCTCGATTCTCGCTCCCCTCCAACTGCACCACGTACAATCCCTTTCCCGGTAAATAGCGTCCGTCGAGCAATTCCACCGGTTGCGGTTCCTCGGTTTCGCTGCGACGCAACCATCGCGTTCCCGCCTCCACAAACCGTTCGGGAAAGTCAGAATTCGGATACACGCGCACCTCGCCGTACAGTCCGTGCGGCGCGACAATCGTACCAATTTCCATCCAATCGTCAGCGTTGGTCATAGGGGGATAGGGAGATCGATTTATCCTACGGGAGCCTTTTGATACACTTGCGAGACGACATCCGCCAAGCGTTGAATTCCTGCCTCAATTTCCGCAGGCGTCGCCGTCAGGCTGAGGCGAATGCACTGGTGCGCGTGGTTCCACTGCTGGCGCAGACCGGGGAAAAACGGCTGACCGGGAACGGCGATAACGCCCGCTTGTTTCAAACGCTGGTACAATGCCCAATCATCTACAGGCAAATCGCGGAACCACAGCCACGCAAAAATTGCTCCTTCGCCGCGATGGAGAAACCACGGTACATCCTTTGGCATGGCGCGATCCAGTGCGGTTTCTAGGATGGCAAATTTTTCGCCGTAGTGGGGACGGATGACACTCGTGGCAATCTCGGCTAACTGACCCGAAGCGATGGCGCGAGTGGCGATCGCTTGTCCGTAGCGAGACGAATGAATGCAGGAGTTGGTTTGGAACGATTCGAGCACGCGAATAATCCGCTCGTCGGCGATCGCAATTCCGATCCGCTCCCCTGGCAATCCCGCTTTCGACAAGCTCATGCAATGTACTACATTGTCGCCGAAAATCGGGGTCATCTCCGTATAGTTTAACGCCGGGAACGGCGGCGCGTATGCCGAATCGATCAACACCGGAACGTCATGCGGCTGGGCGAGTTCGGCGATTCGCTGCACTTCTGCATCGCTCAGGACGTTTCCCGTGGGATTGCACGGACGGGAGAAGATAACGCATCCCGTATCCGAGGCGATCGCCAATTGGTTAAAATCGGGACGGTACTTAAACCGATGGTTTGCCTCGTCCGTCTCGATTTCCGGCTGATACGACACCACCGCTTCCGGAATCAAGCTGACGCCACCGTACCCCGTATAGTCGGGACACAGGGGAAGGACCACCTGCTTCAGCCGTCCGTCTGCGGTGTAGCCGCCGAACGCATTGGCGGCGAAGAAATAAATCGCTTGGGAACCGGGAGTAACGAGCACATTGCGATCGCTCAAATTCAATCCGTAGCGGCGATTGAAATCCTCCACCACCGCCTCGATCAAGGGGACGTATCCCTGGCTCGACCCGTAGCGACACACCACTTCGCCATAATCGGAACTGGCGAGCAAATCTTCAGTGCAACTGCGCCACAACTGTTCGACCTCCGGCAAAATCACCGGATTCCCCGCACTGAGGTTAATAAAATCCCGTCCCTCACCCGCGCGCAGGGTTTCGATAATATCCTTCATAATCGCCCGCACCCCGCTGAGGTGGGACATCTGTTCGCCAAATTGAGTCAGGTGCGGATTCATAGGACGGTTGTGAGTCGTTGTCAATCTTAAAGGGGAAAACGCTAAAGCGATCCGGGCGGTTCGCGAACCACCCGACGACGAATGCTGTTTTATCATCCCACGCTCCGGCAGCATTTGTTTTGTAGCGTAACAAACAATGAGGGAGTACAAACATTTGTAGAAAACCTTGAAAGAGTGTTAAAAACAGCCATTTCGCGGTTTGTTTTTGGCATCCTAGTTCTACCCCCTTTCCGCTTGCTCGGGGGCCAACGATCCCGAATGCCTCGAACGACCAGTCCAGTCTGGTGCAAGCGGATCGAGAACAAAGAAGTAAAGGGTCAATTACACTTTATGACTACTGTCGAACAGCTACGCGCGAGATTGCCGCTGCCGCTCAAGCGGCTGGCAGACTTGGCGTATAACTACTGGTGGAGTTGGACGAGCGATCGGATTTCCGTCTTTCGCAACATCGATCCCGACGCTTGGCACCGCCACAAGCACAATCCCGTCGCCGTCCTCGAATCGACGGGTTACGTCCGGCTGACGCAATTAGCCAACGACCCCGTTTACATCAAGCGGGTCAGACTGTTAGCCGAACAGTTCGATCGCTACATGAACGAAACCAATACCTGGTCGCACCGGGTCGCGCCGCAAATTTCTCGCGAACATCCGATCGCCTATTTTTGCGCCGAATTCGGCATCCACGAATCCCTCCCCATCTACTCCGGTGGCTTGGGAATCCTGGCTGGCGATCACCTCAAATCGTCCTCCGACCTCGGCGTCCCCATGGTGGCGATGGGACTGCTCTATCGCCAAGGATACTTCCGCCAGCGGCTCAACCGCCACGGTTGGCAAGAAGACTTTTACGTCGATAACGATTTCGAGCGGATGCCCCTAGAACTAATTAAAAACGAACAGGGTCAACCGCGAGTCATCGAACTCGAAATCCGCAACCGCATTGTCAAAGTTCAAATTTGGCGCACCCGCGTCGGTCGAGTCGATCTATACTTGCTCGATACCGATCGCGAGGACAACGACCCGATCGATCGCTGGCTGACCGGTCACCTCTACGGCGGAAATCAAGAAACCCGCATCGCCCAAGAATTTGTCTTGGGAATTGGCGGCGTGAAGGCTCTCAGCGCCATGGGAATCGAACCCTCGATTTTCCACCTCAACGAAGGTCACGCTGCCTTCTGCACCCTCGAAGCCGCTGGGCAAGAAATGCAGCGCACGGGCAAATCCTTCTACGATGTGGAAAATTCCATTCGCGATCGCTGCGTGTTCACCACCCACACCCCGGTTCCGGCAGGTCACGACGTGTTCTCCTCCGACCTGATGGACTCCTATTTCGCCCATTACTGGTCAACTTTGGAACTCGAACGGGAGCAATTCCTCGCCCTCGGCGCGCGGCGTTTGGGCGATCCCTGGGAACCGTTCAGCATGACGGTTTTAGCACTGCGGATGTGTCGCGCCGCCAACGGGGTGAGCGAACTGCACGGTCAGGTGTCGCGCCAGATGTGGAAGGTGTTGTATCCGGATCGCAGCGAAGACGAAGTGCCCATCGGACACATTACCAACGGCATTCACATTCGCACCTGGACGGCTCCGCTAATTGCGGATCTGTATTCGGACTACCTCGGCGAAAACTGGTCTACCCAAGTCGTCGATCCGAAACTGTGGGAGAAGGTCAACGACATTCCCGACGAGGAGCTGTGGTGGCGTCATCAAGTGCTGAAAGAGCGGCTGATCGCCCACACGCGCTCTCGGGCTAAAATGGCGCGACAGGCTCGCGGGGAGAACCATCATGCCATTGAAGCAGCCGATCGCCTGCTCGATCCGAACGTGCTGACCATTGGATTTGCGCGGCGGTTCAGTCCTTACAAGCGCGGCTACCTATTGCTTCACGATGTCGAGCGCGCCTTACGGATTCTGGGCAATCCCGATCGCCCCGTGCAAGTGATTTTCTCAGGAAAAGCGCACCCAGCGGACGAAGAAGGCAAGCGAATTATCCAGCGTTTGATGGAATGGCAGCAACAGCACCCGCAAATTCGCGATCGCATTGCCTTTATTGAAGATTACGATATCTACACGGGTCAAAAGCTGGTGCAAGGGGTGGACGTGTGGTTGAACAACCCGCGCCGTCCGTTGGAAGCCTCTGGAACCAGCGGTCAGAAGGTCTGCTTGAACGGCGGGATCAACTTCAGCGTGTTAGACGGTTGGTGGTGCGAGGGATACCAAGCCGACGCCGACGGTAAGGGCATCAACGGTTGGGCGATCGGTCAAAACGCTCACACCAGCGACCAAGAATTGCAAAATCGCATCGATGCCGAGTCGCTGTATCGCTTGCTCGAAGAAGAAATCGTACCGCTCTATTACGATCGCGATGCCAGCGGTCTGGCGCGCGGTTGGATTGCCAAGATGAAGGCGTCGATTATCACCAATTCGCCTAAATTCAATACCGATCGCATGATTGCCGAATACGTGGCGAAGGTCTACGCGCCGGGAACCTCGGTCAGCAGCGACTCGATTCGCGCCAGCGTGTTGGTTTAGAGCAGTTGTTCTGAAATTCGCGTCAGTTGAAGGTTGGTAAGTTGGCTGCGGCTGGCTTGCCAATTTTTTCAGTTTTGA
>CAYQUF010000177.1:2676-9569 GCA_964420595.1 uncultured bacterium | reverse complement strand
AGTTGGGTCTGTGAATGAAGAATCCCCTCGCCACAAGGGCTGGGGAGTGTCAAAATGCTCGATAGCTGTGGATGCGCGTTTTCAGGATGAGTGCCCCAGGATTCTTTAGCGATCGCGTTGGCGTGCTGGCAACCATGCACCGCAAAGAAGAGGCGATCGCGCCAATTTTGCAGCGAGCCTGCGGCGTGCGGGTCGTCGTTCCCCCCGATTTCAATACCGATGCGTTCGGCACGTTTACGCGGGATATCGATCGCCCGGCGAATCAACTCGAAACGGCGCGATTAAAGGCACGCAAAGCATTAGAAGTGACCGGAGAAACCCTCGCGATCGCTAGCGAAGGTTCGTTTCAACCGCACCCCCTCTTCCCGGCGATCGCCCATAATTTAGAAGTGGTGATTCTCCTCGACCGACACCACGACCTCGAAATCGTCGGACAGGTAGCCTCTGCACAGACCAACTACCGCCACTGTCGCGCGACCACCGGAGACGAAGCGCGGGAATTCGCTCGCAGCGTTGGGTTCCCGGAACACGGACTGGTGGTTATCGGCGATCGCGGCACGATCGTGAAAGGGATTACCACGGAAGCGCAACTCGACGAGGCGATCGAAACCGGACGCTCGGAATCCGAGGATGACACCGTCCATCTCGAAACCGATATGCGCGCCATGTACAATCCCACCCGGATGAAAGCGATCGCCGCCGCGACCGAAGATTTAGCCCGCAAAATGCAGCGAACTTGTCCCAATTGCGGGATTCCCGGCTTTGACGTGTCCCAGCGGCGTCCGGGGTTACCCTGTGCGTTGTGTCGTTTGCCCACCTATCTGACCCTGGCGGTGGAGTATCGCTGTCAAAAGTGCGATTATACGCAAGAGGAACTGTTTCCCGATCGGCGTCAAACGGCAGATCCGGGTCAATGCCAGTATTGCAATCCGTAGACAAGGGGGAATCGAACCACTAACATCCTATCACCGAATTGCGCTGACTCTTCCTTTTTTAGATTCTTGTAATATTTGCTCGCGACTCTATAGTTTTATACAATAAAAACTGTATTTTTAATAATTCATGTAACATGGGATTATTTGGATGGTTCCGAGATTCGCAACCGACCCAGAGCGATCGCCTCGAGGAGATCGAACCCCAGCTCCAGGACGCTCGACAAGAACGACTCGAGATTAAACGCAAGTTGAGCGAATTGCTCGACTGGTTTAAATCGTGGCAACCCTTCGATTCGGCGCGACTGGAAAAACCCATTTACGACATTCGAGAGTATCTCTTTGAAGATGCGAAAACCGAGCGATCGCACTTCGAGTCGGCGGTGTTAGAAAAGCTCTCGGAAATCGCCGAGTCGCACCAACAGTTTGCCCGAGAGACGCAACTCAAATTAGCGCAGGAAGAACGGGCGATCGCGCAGTTACAACAACAGTTGCAAACCCTTCCCCAACAGGTGCGCGACTCCATTGAAATCCCACCCCCACCCAGGCGAGAATTGAGCGAACTCGATGGCAAACTGAGTCAGTTAGACGAGAAAATCTCGGGAGTCGATCGCCGCATTTTGGATCTCCCGCAGCCACCCACCCAAGAACTTTCCGACATTTCCCAACACATTGCCAATCTCGATCGCAAAGTTGCAGGCGTCGATCGCCAATTACGCGACCTTCCGCCACCGCCAACTCAAGCGCTATCCGACATTTCCCAACACATTTCGCAATTGGGATCGCAAATTGAAGGTGTCCAACAATCTTTCGAGCAATTGCGCGATCGCGTTGACGGTCAATTGTCCCAAATTCAAACCCAACAATCGACCTTGCAATCGGATCTCGAACCCATACTGCACGAAAATCGTTCGATTTTACAGTTAGCCACCGCCAGCACCTCCCAAATTAGCTCAATTGACTGGAAGCGGTTGAATTATTTACTCGGAAGCGGTCGCTGGAAAGATGCCGATTTTGAAACCCGATTGCTCTTGTTTGAAATGGCAGGATTGCACCCCGGCGATGCCTTCGACTCCGAGCGAATTGCACGCTTACCGGATCGGGATTTACAGATTCTCGATCGCTTGTGGCGCAATAATAGCAACCAGCGGTTTGGATTGAGCGTTCAAAAACAATTGTTCGAGGACATTGGCGGTCGGATTGGAACGGACGACTACAATACCTATTGTCGATTCGGACAAAAAGTGGGATGGTTAGTCGGCGATCGCTGGCTTCCCGATGCCGATCTGCATTTTAGCAGCGACGCACTTCCCGGTCACCTCCCCGTGACGTACGGCTTGCACTGGATTCGCGGGATTCGATCGCGCAAACTTTATTTTGTCGATTTCTTGAGTCGCCTCGAAACTTGCCTGTAAAATAGAACTCGTTCGCATCCTGCTAGATGGAGACAATCGGATGGAACCGGATATCGAGGCAAATCGCACCGACGCACCCGCAGAAAGTTCCGACTCGGTGACGGGAGGCGAATTCGAGCAGAGCGCACCTGCACCGACGACTGACGAAACGAGCCGCGATCTCGCGACCCTTGAGGAGTCTGACCGTAATAATCCGATTGAAAAAGGGTTGTTGTGGGGATATCGGATTTCCGAGGCGATCGAAACGCTTCCGAGTTATTTTAACTATTTTGTCTCGGCGTACAAGCAACCGTTAAAGTTAGCGGGATTGTTATTGGTCGGCGTTGTGGTCATTCGAGTCGCGATCGCGCTTCTTGCTGCATTTCATAGTATTCCGCTTCTGGCGTTAATCTTGAAAACGATTGGCTTGGGATATCTAATTTGGTTTGTCATCCGCTATTTGCTCAAAGCCGAAACCCGTCGCGAATTGTACGATACCGTCAATACTTGGATAAACCTGGTATTGGGAACGTCCGAAGCCTCCGATTCCGACGCGCAGTAAGGTTCTAAGGTAAGCGAATATAGCCCCATTTTCCGCCTTCTAATACCCGCTCGGTAATGGGACTGGCGCTTCCGTCGTACCCGACCACGCGGTTGACCCATCGTCCGCCGAGATTGACTTTGGCAAAGCCATTGCGAAACGGGGTTGCATCGGAATATTGCGGCGCGATCGCGAATTGTCCGGTTTTGTCGATATAGCCAGCCGTCTCTTCCATCCGCACTAAGGCAAGACCGTCAGAAAACGGATGAATTGTCCGAATCGAGGCGTTATCAATGCCTTGAAATTGCCCCGAGATGACCGTTTTTCCCGTCTTGTCAATGTATTGCCAACTGTCGTCCACTCGGACGGCTGCCAGTCCTTCTGAAAACCATTGCGCGTTTTGAAATTGCGGTTCGATCGCCCAATTTCCATCCTTATCGATGTATCCCCGCTGATAGTTACGCAGCGACGTTCCCACCGTTACCACCGCTAGATTTTCTTGAAATTGATAGGCAAATGTAAATTGCGGTTCGATGGCAATTTTACCCGTTTTATCGATATAGCCGTACTTGCCCTCAATTTTAATCGGTGCCAACCCTTCCGAGAACTCATACACGTAATTCGGTTGCGGCGCGATCGCCCAATTTCCGTCAGTATCGATGAATCCATAGCGATTGCCATTCACGGTCACTTTTGCCAAACCATCGGAGAAATCCGAGGCATAGATCGAGATCGCTTCCGTGTCTTCTACCCACACCTCCTGCGCCAGTTCGGGAGTTAGGGAAATTACCATTTTCCCCGTGCGATCGATAAACCCCATCGTGCCATCTAAGGTGACCCGCGCCAACCCATCCGAAAAGGAACTGGCGCGCGAAAATTGCGGTTCGATCGCCCAATTTCCCTCGGGATCGATATATCCCCAAGTTTGATTTTCGCTGGCGGCAGCCAATCCTTCCGAAAAGGTTATCGCTGTTTCGAATTGAGGCGCGATCGCCACGTCGCCGCGTTCGTTAATATAGCCGTATCGACCTTGTAAAATTGCCGTCGCCAACCCATCAGAAAAAACGCCAACCCCGCCCATTTCCGGCACGATCGCGAATCGATCGTCTGCGGGAATGTAAGCGATAGGAACCGTTTTGGCAAAATTGAGTGCCTGACACAAAAATGCCGTGACTTCGCCTCGCGTGGCGCGATCGTTGGGACGAAATTGTCCCACATCGGGATAATTCACCGCCAGTCGTCCCAAAGTTGCCGTCGCGATCGCCTCGATCGCGTAGTTGGGAATTTGCGCCGCGTCGGTATAGTATTGTCCCACGATCGCCTGGGGTTTCTCGGGCAAACGATATTGAGCCGCATTAGCCACCACCGCAACCGCCTGCACGCGGGGAATGGCTTGGGTGGGTCTGAAGGTGCGATCGGGATATCCGGCAAAAAAGGCACGCTGCGTCGCCACTCGAATGGCATCTCGCGCCCAATAATCCGCCGCAACGTCTGTAAACTCGATGGCAGATTGCTTCACCTCGGCTTGGGGAAAAGCATTGAGCATCAAAATGGCAAATTCGGCGCGAGTCACGGTCGCATCGGGTTGAAAACTGCCGTCGGGATAGCCACTGACAATATTAAATTCTGCCAGGCGATCGATACAGGTTTGATTCCAATGATTTTCGGTATCGGAAAACGCAAAAGCACCGGATGGCGCTAAACTCCCGAATAGGGCGACGAGGGTAGCGGTGGCAAAGGGTTTTAAAATGGCGTGCATCGCGTTGGATATCCTGATGGCTCGTTATCGAAAATCGGGAGCGCGATCGATGGTTCCCATTCAGTAAAAACAGTCACCCCAAAGACCCAAAGAACGCAACGGGATTCGGGTCGGTGGATGACTCGATTGCCAGTATACATCTCAGCGTTATCCCATGGTCTAAATTGCCCAGATGCCCCTCGACCCTTTGCCGAGTCCGTCCTTGCCAGACGTGCGAATGATTGCTATCTTACCTTCCATCCGGTTTCCCCTTGCCGCATCATCATCGGACAATCCAGAGCATTTCCCAGGTGGATGAAGTACACGTCTCCTGTTGCCCGTTGCCCGTTGCCTGTTGCCTCCCTCAACTGAGGTGTACCGGACGTGACTCACAACTGCTCTATCGCAATGCAAGCATCTTCCAACATTCACCTTCCTTCCCTCGGTTGCGGGACTTGGGCATGGGGCAATCGCCTGCTTTGGAACTACGACGAGAGCATGGACGCGCAATTGCAAGCCGTTTTTAACCTCTGCGTCGAAAATGGCGTCACCCTGTTCGACACGGGAGATTCTTACGGAACCGGTCGGCTCAACGGTCGCAGCGAACAACTGTTGGGACAATTTGCCCGCAATTACGAAGGGGCGAATCGGGATAAAATTTGCATTGCCACCAAACTGGCGGCGTATCCGTGGCGGCTGACGCGCAAATCGATGGTATCGGCGGGAGAAGCGTCGGCTCGACGTTTGGGACGCAACGTGGATTTGGTGCAACTGCACTGGTCTACGGCAAATTACGCCCCTTGGCAGGAGTGGGCGTTGTTAGATGGTTTGATGGATTTGTACGATCGCGGACAAGTGAAGGGGGTGGGATTGTCGAATTTCGGTCCCAAGCGGTTGAGAAAAGTGTATCGAAAGTTTCGCGATCGCGGCGTTCCCATTACCACGTTACAAGTTCAATACTCCCTGCTTTCGACTTATCCCGTCACGGAATTGGGGATTAAGGAAACGTGCGACGAACTCGGCATTCGCCTGATTGCCTACAGTCCGCTGGCGTTGGGGATTTTAACGGGCAAATATTCGGCAAGCGGTCCCTATCCCAAGGGCATTCGCGGATTTTTATTTCGGCAGCTTTTACCGGGAGTGACGCCGGTTTTAGACTGTTTGAGAGCGGTGGCGGACTCGCGAGGGAAAACCATGTCGCAGGTGGCGATTAACTGGTGCATGACCCAAGGGGCAATTCCGATTCCGGGGGCGAAGAATTTGGAGCAGGCGAAACAAAATATCGGCGCGTTAGGCTGGCAACTGGATGCAGGCGAAATGGCAGAATTGGATAAGGCGGCGTCGCGAACGGATAAGAAAATGGTGCAGAATATCTTTCAGACCCAATGAGTCAGGGGATGACCGTCGAGGATTTTCCCCAACTGGCTTGATTGCTGCCGAGACGAGAGGAATGCAATCCCAAATTGTAGGGTGGGAATTGCCGATCGATTTAAAACCGCACCGATCCGCTCAAATTCGCAATGCCCACCTTCCCCGAGCGAGAGGAAGTCTCTCTCAGCGAATTTCGGATGACAAGAGTGGCGATCGCGACACTGACTTCTCCTGTGCTGGCGCTCTAGAACCATCCACCATTCTACAGCGTTTGAGAATAACACGCCCAGCGTGAGTGCTGCCCGTCCTTTCTAGAGTGCAACCCCTCTGAATCGGTTACCGATCGCCCTAACTGCGGAATCTCGCTTCAACGACTAAGAGGGCAGTTCGCTCGGTTCGGGATTGTCAAACACCCGACCCATCATGAATTTCGGCGGAAATTGTTGCGAACAATTTTCATCGTCGGCATCCGACGGCACGCAACAAATCGCCGTTTTAGCCACCCCCGGCATTAAATCGCCGACGGAAGCGAGGATAGCCTCGACGTGCTTCGATACTGCTTTGGCGAGGGATAAGTCCGACGCCACGATAAAAAAGGTTTTGACTCCGGCGCGATCGGGCGCAATTCCGAACGTACAGTCCTCTAGCAGCACTTGAATGGATTCGTCGCACGCTTCGTAAAAGCGCTCGAATAACGCTCGGTAGAGGGACTCGGCGAGGAATTGGTCTTCAAAACCTGCTTCGGATAACATGGCAAATCTCTGTAGTTCTGTTACAAATCGTAACTGAAAACACCTTCAGTTCGAAAGACTCGAGCAATGGTCTTTTGTTATTTCTACTATGAGGGTTGTTTATCAATGACGGGGCGATCGGGGTTAATTGTTGCCGCGATCGTGTTCCGGTTCAACCGCGATCGC
>CAYQUF010000177.1:0-2576 GCA_964420595.1 uncultured bacterium | reverse complement strand
AACCGCGATCGCGATCGCATGGAGGGACAAACCGGCAATCCCGCTCACCCCTCCACCTCATCATTAGGGTACCCAAGTCTGGTTAGCGAACAAACTGAGGCATCACGTCAGACGCCGTAAACAGACCGTGAATGCCGCGCCGATGCAGGTTGACTCCCGCTTTCAGGTAGCCGAACGCCGGACCGCAAACATTCGCCGCCATGCTGGTTTCATCCCCGAGGGTAAAGGTGTGGGTCGAAATTTTGCCCTCGAAGGTGCGTCCGGTGACCTTGACGTTGGTACTCAGGGGTTTTTTGGCGTTGCGCGTATCGACAATGCCGCCGACCGTGACGCGATCGCGCGAGCAAACCCCCGCCAGTTCCAACATGATGTCGTCGGCGTGTTCCATATTCTCCAGCGTCAGGATGCCATCGGTTTCATCCAGCAAGGCTGCCACGTCTTCGTCGCTCATGGCTTGGGCTTTTTCCACGTCAAACCCGCTCATGTGGGCGATATCTTCGCGAATGGTGGCGCGATAGGCTTCCCAGTTGGCAATGCCGACGCCAAAGGTAATTTCGACAGCGTGAACTTCGGCATAACTTTGTGCCGCTACCGTCGCCGCCGCACTCAACAGTCCGGGAGTCGCGCCACAGCCAGTCATGTAGGTAATGCCAGCCGCTTTCAATTCGTCTTGGAGTTCGAGCAGTTGTTCGACGGCACTGGTGCGCTTGAGGGCATCCACGAGAACCCCTCTCCAGCCAGCGGCGATAAATTCTCGCGCCACCGAAGCCATAAACGTGTTGGGTAAATTGGGCAGTGCCAGGAAGTAACCGTCGATCGGCTGCGCGGCATCGATGATGTGGCGAATGCTCTCGTGGCTGCGCTGACCGCCGACTTCAATCGCACCGACGGAACCGCGATCGCGATAGGCTTGGATGCACTCGTCCGCGTCTAAGCCTTCTGGCGCGTAGGCATATCCTTCGCGATCGGCAGCGGCGACCCAAAGCATCTCGTGCTTCGGTGCCAGGACGCGGGTAGCGGCTTGTCCGAGTCCGCCAAAACCGAGAATGCCGACTCGGATCGGCGATGAAGTCGGAACTGGCGCGGTTGTGGCGTCGTTAGGATGTGTGGATTGCTCTGCAATCATATGTTATTCGGGCTCGTTCGAAACAATTGTCTATTATCCTGCGGTTTGGTCGAGTTGCGATCGCCCCGTCCGGGTGAATTGTCCGATCCCCCTGTATTGCAAAGAATTTTCAACAAAATCGCGCTCGTGGCTTGACTGTTTTGGAAAGTTACGCGAAACTTACCTTTAATTAAAGTGCGATCGCCTATTTTTGTTAATTTTTGTAAACCTTTGACTCGTTCCGAGTTGCTTTGTCACAATTGATTAAGTCGCTCGCGAGTCAGTCAAGATCCTCGCTGTGGAGGCATCCCCTCAGCAGCGGTAGAGTTCCCAGCCTGAAGTTAGAAGCCAGCATGGAAACATTAGAGTTCGTTATCCATCCCGACGGTCGTGTCGTCGAAAAAGTCACGGGTATCAGCGGTACGTCTTGTGCCGAGGTAACCGCCAAGATTGAGGAGCAGCTCGGTCAAGTGCTCTCGCAAGAGAAAACGTCCGAGTACTTTGCTGCCCAGCAAACTCAAAACACCGAAGCCACCGTTCAAACCCGTTTTAGCAACTGGTAAGTTTCGTTTTCTCTCGTCAATTTAACCTTACGATATAGAGCGCCATGTCACACTTTAGCCATATCAAGACTCAAATCCGCAATCTCGAATCCCTGCAAACCGCCCTCACCGAACTGGGAATCGACTGGAAACCCGGTCCGAGCGAAGTTCGCGGCTATCGCGGTCAAGTCCGTACCGCCGAAGTCGTCATCGAGCAAGACAATGGTTACGACATCGGATTTTGCCAGAACGGCGACGCCTACGAATTGGTCGCTGACTTGCAATTTTGGCAGCAAAACGGCTCGGTGGATCGTTTTGTCAACAAAGTCACCCAGCAATACGCCTATCAAACCGTGATGCGCGAAACCGCCAAGCAAGGGTTTCAGGTCGCGCAACAACAGAAGAACGAAGACGGTTCCATTCAATTAACGTTGCAACGCTGGAGTGGATAATGTCTGATTCTCAACCGCTAACCAACGAGGCTCAAGATCGTTCGGGTTTAGAGCCAGAGTTGGGTGGCGTGCTGCGAGATGCTCCCGATCGCTCGGGGTTAGAACCCGAACTCGGCGGGAACTTGCGGCAACAAGGCGTCTACGTCGATGAAGTCACCTGCATCGGCTGCAAGCACTGCGCCCACGTCGCTCGCAATACGTTCTACATCGAACCCGATTACGGTCGCTCCCGTGTCATCCGCCAAGATGGAGACTCTGAAGACGTGATTCAAGAGGCGATCGATACCTGTCCGGTCGATTGCATCCACTGGGTGGACTACACGGAGCTAAAACAGCTCGAAGAAGAGCGCAAGTACCAAGTCATCCCCGCCGTTGGGTTTCCAATCGAGGGAGGAACCATGATGTCGGCACGTCGAAAGCGACAATCTGACGATTAGAGAACGCCATGAGGGGGAACCAGCGAGTTCTCCCTTTTTT
>CAYQUF010000176.1:0-9664 GCA_964420595.1 uncultured bacterium | reverse complement strand
AGTTGAATGGAATCGGCTAAATTTGGGAAAAATTGCGTGACGAACTCGGGGAGAAAGGTAGAAAGAAGTTCTTTAAATAGGCGATCGTGGTCTATCATCCTTGGTAAATCTTATCAAGATAGCATTATTATAGTGCTTTCTGATAATTGAATATCATAAATTTCGAGAAAACCCGCGATCGCCTCTTCGATTATTCGATCGCACCAATCTCCTGTTGTAACAATCGTTCTCCCCAATCGTGCATCGCATCGAGAACTGGTTTCAAACTCTCCCCAAGCGGCGTCAGGGAATATTCTACTTTTGGCGGAACTTGGGGATACACTTCCCGATGAATTAATCCGTCCGCTTCCATTTCCCGCAACTGCTGCGTCAGCATTTTTTGAGTAATCCCGTGCAAGGCGCGATGCAACTTCATTTGCCAATTACTACGATCCGGCACACATGGGATTTAGAAAACTGCGCGTCATTAACGAAGATCGCATCTTACCCAGTCGCGGATTTGGCGCGCATCCCCATCGCGATATGGAAATTATTTCCTATGTGGTTGAAGGCGCATTAGAACACAAAGATAGTACGGGGAATCATGCCGTTATCGGTGCGGGTGAAGTTCAACGCATGAGTGCGGGAACGGGAATTGTCCACAGCGAATTCAATGCATCCGATACTGAATCGGTTCATCTGTTGCAAATTTGGGCGTTACCGAATACGCAAGGGTTGACTCCCAGTTACGAACAAAAACTGTTTCCGCTGTCGGACAAGCAAAATCAATTGCGTCTGATTGTTTCGCCAGACATTCGCGATGGTTCGCTGACAATTCATCAAGATGTATTGCTCTACGCCAGCGTCTTAGATCGCGGTAAAATGCTAGACTATTCTCTACCGCGCGATCGCCATGTTTGGGTACAAGTCATTCGCGGCAATATCCAACTCGACGATCGCAGTTTGCACGCTGGAGATGGTGCGGCAATTAGCGATCGCGATCGCCTGAGTATTGAAGCGAAAACCGAGGCAGAATTTCTGCTATTCGACTTAGCTTAAAATCCCGAACGGGGGGATGAGATTGTTGTCCCATCCTCCCGCTAACGCGCCGTTTAGCTATCCCCATAAACGGGAATTGCCGCACCGCGAACGTCTTTCGCCGCATCAGATGCCAAGAAACAAATTGCCTCGGCGACCGATTCCGGTTTGACCCACTGGTCGGCGTTTTCTACTCCCATGGCGTCGCGGTTAGTCGGTGTATCGATGACGCTGGGAAGTACCGCATTGGCGGTGATATTCGTGCCTTTAGTCTCCTGTGCAATTGACTGCGTCAGCGCCACGACAGCGGCTTTGGAGGCACTGTAAGCAGCGAGTTGAGCGGCGGGTTGCACTGCACCTCGCGAACCAACAGTCACGATGCGTCCGTAACCGTGTTGCAACATCATTCTGAGGCTGTACTTACACGCGATAAAGGTCGTATGCAAGTTGAGATCGAAGTCTTTTTTCCAATCTTCAAAACTATATTCGTGGGTTTTCCCCATGGCAAATCCGCCGACGAGTTGAATCAGAACGTCTACTCTTCCCATATCGTCGATTAATTTTTCAACGCCTTGTTCGTCGAGCAAATCGAGGGAGACAAATCTGATTTTTGAAAAGTCGTCGGCAGAGAGAATGTCTTTGAGCCGTTCGACATCTTGTTGTTTCCGATACGGAATCGTCACGTCCGCACCTTGCGCCACCACGGCGGGAGTGACTCCCATTCCCAAGCCACCGGTGCCACCTGCGAGTAATACGCGCTTGCCTTTCATGGATTTTAGCACTCCTGGTCGATCGTCTAGTGTTCACCTTAACGCGATATGTCAAGGCGTCTCGGATGAAGCAAGCTGGCAGGGGGTCGGTTGCATTGAAACTATCCGACACTATCCGATTTCTGAAAATGTGTAATTGTTAACAGAGTAACCTAATGATTTTTGTCGGCATCTTTCTTAAGGTAGAGGTCGGGACTTCTTCCCCTGGAGAGAGGTTAGAAGGTTTGGCGCTTGCTTCAATAGATAGTAAAGAGAGGCAATTGCTAGGAGACATCGATTATGGGTACGACCTATCAAGTCCACTTAATTAATGAAGAAGAAGGCATCGATACCACGATTGAAGTGCCTGAAGATGAAAGCGTTCTCGACGTTGCTGAAGAGAATGGCTTGGATTTACCCTTTAGTTGTCGTATGGGTGCGTGTTCGACCTGTGCGGGTCAAATGGTTGAGGGTGAAACCTTGACCATGGAAGATCAAATGCAACTCGATGAAGATCAAATCGAAGAAGGATACGTTCTGACTTGCATCGGAACTCCCAACTCCGATTGTACGATCGTGACCCATCAAGAGGAAGAAGTTGTCTAAAAGGGTATCGAAACTTACGACTAATATCGGGCGATCGCGCTAGTTTTTAGTGAGGCAGGAGTGCGATCGCCTTTTAATATTTGGGTAAGGAAATGGAGAAAAATTGAGTTGACGATCGGTCGAAACCGAGACTTAACTTCTCTATAGTGGGATGCGATCGCGTGGCAATCCGCGAACGGCTAACGGTTAATTGTCAATTGATGGTGGCAAACTGCTATAGTAGCAAGCGCTCGATTGCGATCGCGCCGCTATGATCGGTTATCTCAAAGGTAGCGTTGCCAGCCTGCACAAAACCAGCGCCAACCGCACGATCCTGACTCTAGAGGTGAACGGGGTCGGCTATGACGTGCAAATCGTCCCGCGCATCGCACGAGATTTGCCTGCGGTGGGCGAATCCACACAAATCTTTACCCACTTGCAACTGCTACCGGAACAAGCCATCCTGTACGGGTTTAGCAGTAGCGCCCAACGGGATCTGTTTCGCCAACTCGTCAGCGTCAGCGGGATTGGATCGCAATTGGCGATCGCCTTGCTCGACAGCCTGGAAATGCCGGATCTGGTTCAGGCGATCGTTAGCGGGAATACAAAGATTTTAACCCAAACGCCAGGGGTGGGGAAGAAGACCGCCGAACGCATTTCCCTGGAATTGCGCGCGAAACTGGAAGAATGGCGATCGCGCGTGGGATTGGTGGCGAGTGCTACCACCGGACTGACGCCAGAAATGCAAGAAGACATCGAAATGGCGCTGTTAGCGTTAGGATATACCGGCAGCGAAGTCATGCAGGCGATCGGGGCAATTGCACCGGATCCCGAACTTGCCAATACGCAGGATCCCGACCTGTGGATCCGCAGCGCGATCGCTTGGTTGAGTCAATCCTAATCCCAGCGACCAGGTCCGGAATTTCCCCTGTTGCCCGTTGCCGAGTATCTCGTGTTACGATAGTTCATTGCCGTGTTTGTCGAGTTAAACACCTATGACCCTGACGCAAGAGCGCAAACAAGAACTCATTTCCGAATACCAAGTCCACGAAACCGATACGGGGTCGGCGGACGTGCAAGTTGCCATGCTGACCGAACGCATTAACCGCCTGAGCGCGCATCTCAAATCCAATCAGAAGGATCACGCTTCCAGACGCGGACTGCTCAAAATGATCGGTCGTCGTAAAAGCCTGTTGTCCTACATAATGAAAGAGGATGCGGATCGGTATCGCGCTTTGATCCAGCGTCTAGGCATTCGCGGTTAAACACTTTCATTATGACCTCCGAACCACAACGCAACCGTCTTCCCTTCGAACCGGACAACAAGCGTAAAAATCGCAAAAAGACAGCCAAGCAACCACCGGAAACGCCGACGGCTGCTCCCGAGCGACGCTCGTATACCAAGGAAGAACGAACGATTCCCCAAGCGGTCAGCCAACGCATGGTACGCCGCATGGCATTATTTTGCGGCATTCCCACCGCAATGGGAATCGCGACATTTTTTGCCAGCTACTTTATCGTCACGCGGGAAATCTTGCCCCTCCCCAATACGGCGGTCGTTTTGACGAGTATGGGGTGTTTTGGATTGGGCGTTCTCGGGCTGAGCTACGGCGTGCTATCGTCTTCGTGGGAAGAAGATATAGAAGGGAGCGCTTTAGGCTGGACTGAATTTAAGACAAACTGGGGTCGGATGGTCAATGGATGGCGCGCGAGCCGACAGAAAAATTAAATTTCGAGCGAGCGATCGGGATGGGATGTCTCGATCGCTCGATTGTAGGTAAGCGTTAACTCATCCGTGTTTTTGTGCGAGAATGCTGTAAGCTCGAATTATCTGGCGAACTTTCAGGGGGCTACCCTCGAGAACGGATGAATTCAAGCAGTCTCGCCTCGCAATCGGGTTACTGACGCCTTGAGTGCATCCTCCGATCGCCGATTCGATCGGGCACCAAAATTGACATAAAAAATTTTGCCAACGCGATCGCGCCACGCCGAAAGGCACGATTGCCGACATTGCCAAGCAGAGAAAAGCAGACACTATAGCAGGGAAATCGACATGATCGTTGTCATGAAAATCGGCTCTCCCGAAGCGGAGATCGAGCGCATTACCCAAGAATTAGAAGATTTGGGACTTACTCCCGAAAAAATTGTCGGACGTTACAAAGTCGTGATCGGCTTGGTCGGAGAAACGGCAAGCCTCGACCCGATCCAGCTCCAAGAAATTAGCCCCTGGATCGAACAAGTCTTGCGGGTAGAACAACCCTACAAGCGGGCGAGTCGCGAGTTTAGACACGGCGAAGCCAGCGAAGTAATCGTGACCACCCCAGACGGTCCGGTCGCCTTTGGCGAACATCACCCCATCGCGGTCATCGCCGGTCCTTGCTCGGTCGAAAACGAAGAAATGATCGTCGAAACGGCAAAGCGCGTGAAAGCAGCGGGAGCGAAATTCCTGCGCGGCGGCGCGTACAAGCCTCGGACGTCGCCCTATGCGTTCCAAGGTCACGGCGAAAGTGCCCTGGACCTGCTGGCGGCGGCTCGCGAAGCTTCGGGTCTGGGCGTGATTACCGAGGTCATGGATGCCGAGGATATCGATAAAATCGCGCAAGTGGCTGACGTGCTGCAAGTCGGGGCGCGCAACATGCAGAACTTCGCGCTGCTCAAGAAGATCGGGGCGCAAGACAAGCCGGTGCTGCTGAAGCGAGGGATGTCTGCCACCATTGACGAATGGCTGATGGCGGCTGAATACGTCATGGCGGCTGGCAATCCTAACGTGATCCTGTGCGAGCGCGGGATCCGCACCTTCGATCGCCGCCACACCCGCAACACGCTGGATCTGTCGGTGGTGCCCGTATTGCGAACGCTGACCCACTTGCCGATTACGATCGATCCCAGTCACGGAACCGGATGGGCGACTTACGTTCCGGACATGGCTAAAGCCGCGATCGCGGCGGGAACGGATGCGTTGATGATCGAGGTGCATCCCAATCCGCAAAAAGCGCTATCGGATGGGGCACAATCGCTGACCCCCGAGCGGTTCGAGCAGTTGATGGGCGAAATGGGCGCGATCGCGAAGGTGTTCGATCGCTGGCCCGAACCTGTCGCCGCCCTCGCCTAAGCGACCGTTCTCCTTCACATTCAACTCAAAAACGGCAAGAGTCTGAGGGTGCGCCCTCGCTGTTGCCGTTTTTTTTGACGACCGTTATTCTTGGGTCGCTTGTAAGGTACGCAGGACTTGCATTTCGCGATCGAGGCGAGCGAAGATTTCCTCCAACGCCGGAAGCATTTCTAGGGAGCGATCCGAGAGGTGGGGATGCAGGGTGCTGCGATCGCGAATTTCGCCCAACTTACTCTGAAGTTGCTGCGCCAGCATGAGGGCTTCGTGGGAGAGATCGGCGATCTTCTGCTGCTGGTAAAATTTCAGCGCCGCTCCCCGCAACACTTGCAGGGTGGCTTCTTCGCCGTATTGACCCCGCATCACCCGCAAGCGCAACAGCAAGTGCGTTTTTTGATACATCCGCTCGATTTCGACTTGGCGGGCATCTTGCACCGGGATCATCGGCAAGTTGGTCAGCCGTTTCAGTTCGTTGATCGTGCCCTGAAACGTTGGAAGGGACAGGGATTCGAGTGCCGATTGCAGCACGCCATCCCGACTCCAGAGAATGCGAGCGTTCTGTTCTTGTCGCTCGAAAAACAATCGCCCGATTCCGCCCATTAGCACCCGTCCCAAGAGTTCGTCGAGTAACTGCGAGGGGGGAAGTGCCGCGATCGTGTCGATCGGACTGGCTAAATATTGGGCGCGGAGTTCGAGGTTGGGGATTTTATCTCGCAGCGATCGCCCCGGATCTACATCTGGCGGGCGTTCGGATTGCCGTGCCGATTGGGTGTCTGCGATTTTGCGCAGCAGGGGTGGCGGCGGCGGTTTGGGAACCTCTGACGATTTGGGCGAAGATTTGGGTTTGGACTTAGGCGCGATCGTGCCTTGGCGGTTGGGCTGGGTGGTCGGTCGATCCTGATTGGTGTAATTCAAATACGCCGACAGGGTAGACTGATGCTCCTCGGACGAAATCGGTCGGGGAACGAGGGAACACTTTAAATAGCCCAACAGTTGCCGCACGTAACTGAGCGCGGCACTATCCTGCGGTTCGACCATTCCCAGATTAATCCGGCTGCCTTCCATTGACAAAGGGATGACTTGATGGTATATGCAAACTTCAAAGGGAAGGATCGTATCGATGAGTTTGAAAACTTGTTCGGAATTCATCTGAGCCTCGAATTCGGTTGGCGAACAAATCGCCTCGCACGCATCTTTAAGGGCAGCAAGATCGCTGAAACTGTCGATATCATTCCCTGATGAGTGGAGTCAAATGGGCTGCACCCCTGATCCCGGTACGATGCACCTGACGCTCCTCGAGTCACGAGATCGCCCCCTCCCTTGCCCGAGCCTTAAATTTGGCGATATGCGGGATGGACCGAATTGACAAGTTAATCTCTATTGTGCCTTAACCGTGATTTTTATTGTAGGGCGATTCCTCTCGCGCTTGGTTACCGACTGTTACGCAGGGACTGGGCGGCGAGGTAAAGTTTGCTCCATTCTCCCAGAACTTGAGAGGTTTTCAGTCCCAGCGATCGCGCGATCGGCTCGATCTCCTCTCCGGCTTTCAACCGTTCTAGAATGGTGCGCTGGGTGGGGGTGAGACGGTCGAGATAGGACTCCCACTGATGCGGCGTCAGTCCGAGGGCGTGTTCTTGCAGCGACGTTTCCAACCAGTTGGCGACTAGGTCGGGTTTGGCTTTGAGAGCAAAGACGCGAATGGCGTGATAGCTGACTTTTTCGCGCAGGCGATAGATGGTTTCGATGGGCACGTCGAGCATTTGGGCGATCGCGTTTTGGGAGTACCCTTGCAAGTACAGTTTCAACCACTCGGCGGCGATGGGTTCGACCTGCTCGGCTAAATACGTCTGAAACTCCCGCTGCACCATCAGGCGCATTCGCTGCTGTTGCGCCCAGTTCTGGCTGTCTTCGTAATAGGCGATCGCGTGGGTGTCGGCGAGGTTGACCTCTTCGTCGGTTTCGCCGGGAGAAATTTCGGCAGAGACAAGGCGAATCAGATCTTTGGCAGGCACTTGGGTCATTCCCCCCCGTTGCGATCGCCGCAAGTAATTGACAAATCGATAGAGCAGTAGGGGTTGATTGCGAATCGGGCGCAGGCAATATTCTTCCAAACTGGCGAGCAACAGGGAATTGCGCAGGCGCGAATCGTCGGTACATCGGGCAATGCGAGCGATCTGGGCTTGCAAGTAGCGATCGCCGTTGAGCAACTCTTGCACCACCTCTTGCACCACGTCGATGACGCTGCGGCGGCGATCTCGACTGAGGGCGATCCAGGTGCGGATTTTATTGCGCAGCAGGATCAAACTGCCCAGCCGCCGGATTAAATGGCGGTAAGCGCGTTCCGGCGGGACGTTGAAGTATCGCTGTTGCAAAATTCGATAGCGAAATTCCATCGACTGCTTCGCAATCGCCAGGCGATCGCCGCTGAGTTCGTTCAAGCGGTCGCGATCCTCGCCCATCAACCAGCTAATAATGCTATCCCGGGTTGCTTGTGCCGTCTCGGGACAATCTCGTTTGAGGCGCAATTGCCATCCTTGTTCGATTTCCTCCGCCGTTCCCATATCCGTTCGCTCCTATGGCACCTAATTCTGAGTTTGCCCGATTTCGGGGCGATCGCGCGAGATGGCTATGTCCCGTTTCCACTCCGTAGCCGCGCTCCGATAAGCTATGAGCAGATCCACCGACCACTCGCGATCGCCTATGCCGTCTTTTCACTTCGACCCGTCGCGGATTGCCCGCTTTTTCGGTCTAGCACGACATCGCACCCATTGGCGCACCGAAGTGCTCGCCGGGGTCACCACCTTTATGACCATGGCGTACATTCTCCCGGTTAACCCGACCATTTTATCCAACGCCATTGTTTTAACCGAATCGGGAGATTTATTTGGCGAACTGGCGATCGCCACGGCACTCTCCGCCGCGATCGCGACCGCAGTGATGGGATTAGTTGCCAAATATCCCTTCGGTCTGGCACCCGGTATGGGACTCAACGCCTTTTTCGCCTTTTCCGTGGTTCAGGGATTGGGAATTGATTGGCGCATCGCCCTGGCTGCCATTTTCATCGAAGGCGTCTTATTTATCGCCCTCACCTTAACGGACGTTCGCCGCCAGATTCTCCACGCCATTCCCGCCTGTCTCAAACAAGCCACCGCCGCCGGAATCGGTTTATTTTTAGCCTATATTGCCCTCTCGGGCGATCCGCAAGCCGGAGAAGCCGGCATTATCGTCTCCGACCCTCAAACCCTGACCCGGTTAGGCGATTTCAGCCATCCTTCCACTCTCATGGCGATCGCGGGCATTATTATCGTATCGGCATTCGTCGCCCGTCGCGTCAAAGGGGCGCTATTGTGGGGCATTTTAATCACGGCAATCCTCGGCTGGATCGTCGGCGCTACCCCCGCTCCCTCGGCGATCGTCGCCGTTCCCGAATTGCCCGTCGATCTCGTCGGTCAAGCCTTCGTCGGATTGGGACGTTTGGGGGAAGTCAACCCGTGGGATTTCCTGGCGGTGCTGTTCGTCTTCTTATTCGTCGATTTATTCGATACGATCGGCACCCTCGCCGGAGTTGGCACCCAAGCCGGATACGTCAACGACCGGGGAGAGCTACCCCGAGCCAATCGCGCCTTGATGGCAGATGCGATCGGCACCACCGTCGGCGCGGTTTTAGGCACTTCCACCGTCACCACTTACATCGAATCGGCGTCTGGCATTTCCGAAGGCGGACGCACGGGACTGACCGCCGTTGTCGTGGCGATTTTGTTCGCACTGTCGATCTTTTTTATCCCGATTTTATCTGCCATTCCTCCCTTCGCGACGGCTCCCGCCCTGTTAATGGTTGGCGTGTTGATGGCGCAAAACATGCGCTCGATTCGCTGGGACGATCCTGCCGAGTCGATTCCTTCGTTTCTGACTATTATCGTCATGCCGTTAAGTTTTTCGATCGCCGAGGGATTGGCAATGGGATTTGTTGCTTATCCGCTAGTGAAAACGTTTCAAGGAAAAATGCGAGAAACCACGCCAGCAATTTGGATTTTGGCTGCCATTTTTGCACTGCGATTCGTTGTCACCGCTTGGCGGGGGTAGCAGCAGTCGAGCCTTGACATTGTTGCTTGGATGTACTCCAGACTACAGAATCGGGTTCCTCCCGCACTCTATGGTAGATAGCCAACCAACACCCTCACGGACTACTTGTTAGTTAGAAAGT
>CAYQUF010000175.1:7851-9687 GCA_964420595.1 uncultured bacterium | reverse complement strand
GGCGACTGAGCAACCTGCATTTGGTGGTACTCTCCGCCTGTCAAACCGCACTGGGTGGCTCGGCAGGAGACGGTACCGAAATTGCGGGAATCAGTTCCTACTTCCTCGAAAAAGGACGAGCCGAAACCGCGATCGCCTCTTTGTGGTCGGTGAATGATGCCAGTACCAGCGTACTGATGCGACGATTCTACGAACTGCTGGCATCGGGAGAATTGAGCAAAGCCGAAGCCCTGCGACAAGCCCAACTCAGCCTGCTCTACGACGAAGATGCCGAAACTCGCCTGTCTGCCGTGCGTGCGGGCGCTCCGCTCACCTTACGACCGGGGGTTGAAATTGCCGAGATTGAAGGCGATCGCCATCCGTATTATTGGGCACCCTTCATCCTCATCGGCAACGGACTGTAATCATAAAACGATCGCCTGTCAGATATTCTTTATTTTTTTGCGTTCTTTGTGCCTTTGTGGTGCAATTCTCACAACAGCCGCGCCAGACCGCATTCAGAGCGATCGCCCCTTGGCAGAATTCCCGGTAGTATGAAAACAACCATCGCCCATACAGAGGAACTCTACCCATGTCCGATCCCCTCGCCGTCTTCGTCCCCTGGTTGCACATGCATCAACCCCCCATCTGGCAGGGCGATCGCATTCTCGGTAACCTGGAAAAAATGCTCCAAGGCGAACCCAACTCCGAAGAAAGCTGGAACGCCCAGTGGTTCGCCCGCGCCTACAAAAATCCCGCCCGCTACGCCCAAGAACTCGCCAACGCAGGACATTCGCCGCGCGTCGTCGTAGACTATTCCGGCGTCCTGCTCGAAGAATTAGCCCGCCTGTGGGACAACGGCACCTTGACCAACATCGAAGTCGGCGGCGACAAACTCGGCGACATCATCGGTTGGTGGCGCTGGGTTCTCAACGATTACCCCGATACCGTCGAATTTACCGGAAGTGCCTACAGCCACTGCTACTTTCCCGCCACCCCAGAGCGAGACTGGGAAGCACAAATCATGGAATGGCGGCGGGTGTTTGCCAACCTGTTCGGCGAAGCAGCACTATCGCGGGTGCGAGGCTTCTGGCTCCCGGAAATGGGGATGACCGGCGATCCCGCCCAAGCGATAAAATTAATTCGCCTGCTCAAACGCTGCGGCTACGAGTGGCTGATTCTGCCCAACAGCGCGTTGGAGGCTCCCGAAGGCTGGAGTACGCCAGAGTTGGAAAACCGAGTTCACTGGCTCGTGGTGGAGTCGGAGGGAGAGTCGGAACGGATGCTGTGTGCGGTGCGCGATACGGACATGGGCATTCGCCAGCAGAGCGGTCACAATGCCGATGGCTGCGTCAGCGACATTCGCTATCGCGGCAAAACGCTACAGGAGGCGGGGAGCGCGATTCCGCCGCTGGTGGTGCCGACCTCGGACGGGGAAAACGGCAATGTGATGATGTTCGAGTATTTTGACAATACGTTTGCGCCGCTGTTTCGCAACCGCGCCCATTGGAGCGACATCGCGTTTATGACGGTGAGCCAGTATATCGATACGTACTTGCCCGACGGTGCCGAAACGGAGGTGCGGTTGAAGCCGACGGGGGGATCGTGGATTGGCGGACACCAAAGTTGGAACGAAGGCGATCGCCGTCAGGATATTTTAGGGGCGATCGAGCAGTTGAGCCAAGCAGTCGCTCGCGCGCAGGCAGAGGGAACGCTAACCGGAGATGCGCTGGTGGAGGCTCGCAAGGCACTGCTGTTGTGCGAAACCAGTTGTTTCGTGTACTGGAATTCTGATTTTTGGTTCGACCAGGGCGAGCAATTCATTCGGTGGGCGCGCGAAAAGATCGCTGCCCCTGT
>CAYQUF010000175.1:0-7751 GCA_964420595.1 uncultured bacterium | reverse complement strand
CTTAATCGGGCAAGAACGTTACGAAAATCAGCGAACCACCTTACCCATGTAATTCCCCCACAACTGCGCGGCTTGGGCGCTGCTGCCTCCCGTGGGGGAGTTGTCGTCGTTTCCCAGCCAAACCCCCGTGGTCAGTCCGTCGCTGGGTAAATACCCCACGAACCACAAATCCACGTTATTGTTGGTGGTTCCGGTTTTCCCCGCTTCGCCGAACCCGAGAGAGGCGCTGCTCCCGGTTCCCCCTTGCACGACCCCTTGCAACAGGACGGTCATCGTATCGGCGACATCGGTGGGAATCGCTTGGCGACCGGTATTGGCATCTTCCTCGTAGTCGTAGATGATGCGACAGGTATCGAGGTTATTGCGATCTTGACAATCGCTGCTGTCTAAAATGCGTTGTACGGCTCGGGGCGGATTTTTCACCCCTCGATTCGCCAAGACGCCAAACGCCCCCGTCATCTCCAACAGGGTGACTTCGCTCTGTCCCAACACCAATCCCGGTACGGCGTCGAGTTCCGATTCGATCCCCAGCCGTCGCGCCATTTGTACCACTCGGTTCAATCCCACGTCCCGCGCGATTCGCAAGGCGATGACGTTTTCCGATTGCGCCAAGCCTCGGTACATATCGGTACTCCCGCTGCTACGCTCGCATCCCCGAAACGATCGCCCCTGCCAAAATAGGGGAGCGCAGGAATAGGACTTTCCCGGCGAAATCCCCGCATTCAAGGCGGCAGCGTAGGCAATGGTTTTAAACGTGGAACCGGGCTGTCGCAAGGCTTGCGTGGCGCGGTTGAACTGACTTTCCCGGTAATCGACGCCTCCCGCCATGGCGATAATTTCGCCGTCGCTGGCATCGTAGGAGACGATCGCCCCTTGAGAAAACCCCAATCGTGCCCCGGTGGTTTCGACGGCTTCTCGCAGGGATTCTTCGGCGGCGGCTTGCACTTGCGGGTCGAGTCCCGTTTCTACGATAAAGTTGCCTTCGCGAGCGAGTTGTTCCCCCAATAGTTGCTGCAATTCGGCAAAAACGTAACTGTAAAAATAGGGGGCGATGGTACTTTCGAGAATTTCCTTGGCTTCCGGGTTGATTTCAATGCGCGATCGCCGGGCGCGGTCGGCTTCTTCTTGGGAAATCATCCCCAATTGCCGCATTCGGTACAAGACGCGATCGCGATATTCCACGGCTAATTGATAGTTTTGAATCGGATTGAAACTGTTGGGCGCGGGTAAAATTCCTACCAGCGTTGCCGCTTCCGACAGGGTTAGTTCTTGCGCCGATTTGCCGAAATAAAACTGTGCCGCATCCTCGAACCCGTATAAATCGATGCCCAAATAGACCCGATTTAAATAGGTCAGTAATAACTTATCTTTGCTATAAAAACTTTCTAATTTCAGCGCCACCACCGCCTCGCGCAACTTCCGACCCGCCGAATCTTCCGTTCCCACGTAATCGCGAAACAGGCTGCGCGCCAGTTGTTGGGTGATGGTACTTCCCCCTTGCTGGATACCGCCGCCGCGCACGTTGGCAACAAATGCTCGCGCCACGCCAATCGGGTCTACCCCTAAGTGCCAGTAAAATCGGCTGTCTTCAGACGCAATGGCAGCGTTGGCGAGATAATCGGGAAAGTCGGATAACTTTTCCCGCTCCACGTGGGCGGTATTGTAGGGAGGGCGCAGGGGGGTCTGTCCGTCGCGCGCGTAGACCACTACCGGACCGGTAACCGATTGGGGGAGGGGTCGCACCGAGAATTTTTGCCACTCGTAGCCAATCCACAACGCCACCAACGCCGCGCAGGTGGTGGCACCGTAAAGGCTCCAGCGGAAGGTTTGCACGTACCACGGCGGCGGGTCGTAGTATTGAATTCGCACCGCATTGGCGAGTTCCGGCGGTCCGAGGGTGAGAACGTCGCCGTGGCGCAACTGCATTTGGCGAATTCGCCGCTTTCCCCGATAGATGCCGTTGGTGGAGTTTTCGTCTTTGAGGGAGAAGGGGGTGTTGCGTTTTTGACCGTCGCGGTAGAGGGAGAGGTGAATCGTGCTGACGACGGGATTTCGCACGACGATATCGCACGATCGCGAGGAGCGTCCGACCAAATAGCGATCGCCGATTAAATCGTACACCTGCGCCTTATCCGCGTTGGCATCTTGCACCCACAATTCGGGGACGCGGGCACCGGGTTTGAGCGACAGTTGCGAAAAGTCGCCGCTGGCAATGGTTTGCACGGCTTGGGTAATCGCTCCCAGCAGGGTGGTCGGCTGCGACCCACTCGGTTGTTGGGGCTGCGGTTGGGACTGCTGTTGCTGGGGATCGGGTTTTTGGGGAGGCTGGGATGAACTCATGGACGCTCGGGGCTGAATGGTCTGGGAGGGCAGCTATTTGCAGCAATCGTCGCTAGAGGCAAGAGAGCAGTTATGACTCACGTGCATTACACCTCAGTGGAGGAAGGCAACGGGCAACAGCTCATCTGGCAACAGGGAGTGTCCCTTATCAACCTTGGAAGGCTCTAGTGACTACACGCGATCGGGCGATCGTTCCTGAGATTCAATTCGATTATGACAGCTCCCGACGGGGATTACTGATGGCGCGAGGGGACGGAACTGTGGTGAAATGCAGCAATTAACAGGCAGACAATACCGATATTAATAAACACGTCGGCAAAGTTGAACACCGGAAATTGAATCAAGCGAATTTGGAGGAAATCGATGACTTCGCCGCCCAAAAAGCGATCGATGCCGTTCCCGATCGCTCCCCCTAGAATCAAGCCGTATCCCGCCTGTTCCCAACGGTTGAGTTTCGGTCCGAACCACGCCAGCAGCATCAAGCCGATACTCACCAATAATGACAGCCATTTCAGCCAGCCGCCACTGTCGCTGAACAGGCTAAAGGCAGCACCGCGATTGGTGACGTAGGTGAAGTGAAACACGCCCGACCATAGGGGTTGACTTTGATAGAGGGCGAAATTACGAACGACCCAGGCTTTGGTGAGCCGATCTAAGAGTAAGGCGATCGCGGCGGCGATCCAAAACCAACCATTTCTCTGCCATTTTAACTTCATAATTTAGTGACGATGAAACCGTTCCCCCAGCCAATAGAAAATTACGATACCACTCAGACTGGCGATGAGGTCAACCACACTGTAGGTGCGATGGGGCAGAATTTGCTGTAAGAGTTCTTCGAGAATGGTGAATCCGGTAAAAATCAGGGGAGCGAGGGGGAGAGAAATGCCAAAGAGCGCGATCGCCCGTCGATTCATGGCACGATGGCTGAGGAAGGAGGCGATGCCGTATAAAATAAAGTGTCCCCAGGTATCGTAGTGGGGAATGCGATCGAGCAAGTCTACGGGGAGCTTGCCCAAATCGGCGATCGCGATAATGGACAAAATTAGGGCAAAGTACGCCCAAAATGCGACGATCCAGCCTGGATGGGAACGGCTTTTTGCCATAATTCTCGCCTCATAGTGACCGGTCGCTAGAGAATGGGAACCGAATGCCTCGAATGGGCGGTTCGCGAACTGTCCCTACCCTGTTGCCTTTTTTCCCTCAAGCGTGGCGGTTGACCTCTTGTTGCAACCAGGGATCGACCGGTTCTCCGTCATGGCGGCGCAATTCGATTTCAACGATCGAGACGAGATCCGATCCCGGTGGTGCGGGTTTTTGGTGAAATAAAATTTCGTAGTGCGCCGGATCTTCGCCCCGCTGCTTCAGCCAATCTTGGACTTTATAGGTTGCAAATAACGCCTGTCCTTCGGCAAACAGTCGCGTCACTTGCATTTGTAGGGTATAGGGATTAATACGCGGCACGATCGCAATTTTTGAATTAGGACGCTACATCTCGGTCGAATTAAAGGGACGGGCGAGATAATGCGAAACCATTAGAACGGGCGCGCTTCGACCGAACGACGCACCGAATTCATGCTTCTGAGCCATCAAAATTGCCTGGGTCTAATTCGACACTTCTGCCATTTCGATGACGCGCTCCTCGGCATCTTTGACGAGAAAATTCAACGGTTTCTCGCGGCGAATTTTGTATTTCACCTGTTGTTTTTGCACCTGCATTAACAAATCTTCCAGACAGTCGCGATCGAAGCAAACGTGGCGCTGGCGATTTTTCTGTCCCATACTCGCACCGGAAATCACGTGCAATTGGGCATTCTTCTTGAGTTGATACCACAAGCCGTCGGGACGATCCATCGTCGTGGCGGGATTGGTGGCGCTGAGATCGGCGGACATATACATCGGATCGATCGCGCTGGCACCCAAGGTTTGTTCGTAATTATAGTAATAGTGCAGCGGCACTTCGGCAGCCGGGAGGGCGAGCAGTCCTTCATAAAACTGTCGGGCGACTTCGAGATCCGACACCATGACCGTATGCACCTTGGGCGCACTGGTGAGGAACATCCACATGGCAACGGCATACGCCGCCAACAGCATGACCATGATGCCCTGGGTCGAAAATAAGCTATCGAGGGGCAAGGCGGCAACAACGGTGTTGGCGGGAACAATAGAACTAAAGGCTAAAACCATAAATCTACTTAACGCAATTGCGTGTCAGACTTGAGAGTGTAACGGGTATTTCCAGCATCTTCAATTGTATCAAGACCAAACCGGACTCATCCAATTTACCCGTTGGTGCCGTGGCTGTCAGGGTTGATGAACAACGGATATTTTTTCTTAGCCGAACTGAGCGATCGCGATGTCGAGTGGATCGTGGAGGTGGGCATTCGGGAAACGCTAGCACCGGGACAGGTGTTAATCTACGAAGGACGCCCCCTGTACGCGCTCTATATCGTCCTATCGGGACAACTGGCGGTGTATGTGGCGAGGTCGCACGCCCATCCGATCGCCTCTGTGGGACGGGGGGAACTGCTCGGGGAAATGTCGTTTGTAGGGGTCTATCCGCCAACGGCGACGGTTTCGGCACTGACCGAATCCCAAGTGCTGGCAATTCCGCGATCGCAGTTAGCCGGTCGCTTGCACGAAAATGAGACGTTCGCCGTTCGATTTTACCGCGCCATTGCCCGCTTTCTCTCCAGCCGGGTGCGCCAAACATTCGCCCAGTTGTACCAGCAACGCTTGGTATTCCAGCCGCAGGAGGCGATCCTGACGCTAACCCCGGTCGATCGCGATGCTCGCTGCGATCGCATTCTCGCTCGTCTTAAGGGGGATAGGGGGAATTTGCAATAGGCAACCCGAGAGTGTCCCTCGACAATCTGGGAAATGCTATATAGTCTAGATTAGATTGCCATACCCCGATCGATTGTCCCAGTCTGCTTTCAGGTGAGACGCCGTGCAAATTCCCAGTTTTCCCGAATGCAACCATCCCATCGTTAAGTCCCTGTTTCACTACAGCGATGGCGACTTACTCGCCCTGTTCCAACGCCACCCGGAAGAAGGGCGCTATTTTACGGCGATTTTTTGCCGCTACAGTCCAATTGTCTACACGCTGATCGCTCACTCGATCAAGTCGCCGGTGCAAGCAGATTACCTGTTTGCGCTGACGTGGCGGCACGTATTGCACGAAATGCGATCGCTCGATTTGCGCGAAAGCCTCGAAGCCCAAGGAATTTCGGGGGAAGCCGGATCGCTGACGCTGCAAAATTGGCTGATTAACATGACCGCCGCCTGCATCAATCAGGTACAATTGCCTCCGGTCGAGTCGATTCACTACGCTCTCAATGCCGCACCGCCGCCGCTGTGGTGCTATTTGCAACAAGCTCTCGACCAAATCGACCCCCCTGGGCGCGTGATGGTGGTGATGGCGCAGACGCTGCACTGGAGCGAAACCCGAATTGCGGCGTACTTGCAAGCGGAAGGGGAAAGTATTTCGCCGGCTGACGTGCGCCAGCAGTTGCACTCGGCGTACCGACAGTTGCACGATTTACTCCCGCAAGATATTCGCGCCATCTATTTGGACGGGACGGTACCGGAGTCGGCGCGAGAGAGGTCGAACGATAAGGTTGCAGTCGAGTGAGCGGCGTGGGGGTGAAAACGGCGATCGCGTCGTTGGTCTTGTTCGGGGTGTTGCCGAGCGGTGCAGTCCTGGCGCAAACGCCGTTAGAGGTGCCGTTCGAGATTCGAGGGGGCGATCGCGCTACGCGGGATGAAGCCGATCGCTTGTTGCGTTTGGGGGCGCAGCAGCGGCGTTTGGGGAATTTGCAGAAGGCGATCGATCTGTGGTTGCAGGCGTTGGAGTTGTACCGTCAGGCGGGCGATCGCAATTCGATGGGGCTGACCTACGAGTATCTGGGCATTACTTACGCTGACATGGGACGCGATCGCGAGGCGGAAGATGCCCTGCGGCGACGGTTGGCGATCGCGCGAGATTTACAGGATTTTCAAGGGCAAATTTATGGCTTGAATAATGTCGGCACTGTGTTGATGCAGCAGGGATTGCTCCAAGATGCCAAAGCCTCATTTGCCGAAGCCTTTGAAATTGCCGATAATCTCGACAATACGGAAGGGAAGGGACTGTCGATGAGCAACCTCGGCTTGGTGGCGATGGAGATGGGAGAGGTTCCAGAAGCGATCGTTCGGTACGAGGAAGCCCTGATCTGGCGGCGGGAAGTGGACGATCCCAAAGGCGAGGCGACGACGCTCAACCACTTAGGCGAGGCGTATTGGGCGCTTGGAGACTATCCCAACGCGATCGGGACTTACGGGGCGGCGTTGCAAATTGCCCAACAGAGCTACGATCGCGAAAATCACCTGCGGGCGATCGATGGGTTGGTGGAAGCGCACACCGCCGTCGCCCGTTACGCTCGCGCCTTTGAATTGCTCGAACAGCGGCTTGCCATTTCCCGCGAACAGCAAGATCCGCGTCAATCGCTACAGACGTTGAGCCTCTACGCCCAAACCTATGCCAATTTGGGAGACTTCGATCGCGCCGAGATTTTCTACCGACAGGCGATCGAGCTGGCACGACGGTTGCAAGACCCTCGTACGGAATCGCAACTTATCAATCAGTTGAGTCAGTTACTGTACGAACTTCAGTAATTTTTAGACCAAGTAGGTTGGGTTGAGGCACGAAACCCAACACAAACAAGAATTTTACTAAGTTTTCTCCTCGAAGCCAACCTAAACTTTTAAACTTAGTTGCCCTCTAATTCACAAAAACAAGACCATTTTCTCGAACTTCTAACGCTTGCTTATCCATTTCTAACGATTCCGTCGCGCCAAACGTCACCTCCAACATTCCCGCTTCCTCCGTCGCCTCCGCCGTCACTTGCAGCAAGCCACCATCTTGGCGTTTGAACACCATATAGACCGGAATCGGGAGATCTTCGAGGGTTTGAGTCGCTTCCCCACCCAAAGGGCGATCGCCCGTTTCGCCCACCACTTGATAGGTAATAGTTGCATTGGTGGTATTGACCAGTCGGATCGAGGCAAACCCTTCCACGGGAATCACTTGCGCCTCCGGCATATCGGATTCCGGTTGCGTCAGCGGGGGCGATTCTTCTTGTGCCAAGAGGGTCGGCGAGGCGATCGCGGGAACGCAAAGCAGCAGCAGAGCGGAACAGAGCAGCCCGTCGCCAAACAGGGCGATCGCTCGAACGTAGCGCGGAAAATCCTGGATAGATCGCATGATTGCAGCATGACCAAACGGGGGTTAATTCCCATTCTATACGCTAGAGGCGAGGTGGGAGATGCCCCGTTGTCCGAAACTTCGACTTGAATGGAATGGTTGGACGCTTGATAAACTACAGGCATAGCATTCTGACCCCTTGCCCTCATTTGTCTGATGCCCGATTTAG
>CAYQUF010000174.1:0-9925 GCA_964420595.1 uncultured bacterium | reverse complement strand
TTTCAATTCCTGGAATCGTATCGGGAAACTGTCCCTGTTGGCGAGCGACCGATTTGATTTTCTGTACTTTTTTAGTCAGTTCCCATTCAAGCTTTAACTTTTCCATTTTAAACCATTGATTGTAAAAGTAAGACCAGCCTTCTACAAAATTCCACCAAGCGGCGTGTTGTTGGATGTTTTTTTGTAGTTGTTCTGGATCGATAGTACAAACATTGTCTGCTTGAAGTTGTTTGTAAATTCGATTTTCAACCTGCCACATATCGACGGCAATCCAGCTAAAGTAAGGTTTTTGAAATAACCAGAGAAAACGATTCAGCAAAGAAGGTCGATCCTCAGTATTAGTTAAATCAGTATAAGATACATCAGATAACAGCGTTAATCTCCATGCATTTTCAATTTTTAAGGATCTTAAAAAGAGATCGTGGCGTTTTTCAAGAGGTTGAATTAACCGATCGAGCCAAGCTTCAGGTAAAGAATCGAGTTTGCGGATAGCACTGTTCAACTTGCGATTAATAATAACCGCAATTAACTGAGAAATCAATTCCGGTCGGTTTTGATTGGATTGATTCATTTTCCATACAGTTTCTAGATTAGCGATCGCAATCTCTCTAGAATTTTGATTATCTAGTACCATCGCTTCTAAAATTAGAAGATCGCAAAAATTAGCGTGATTCAAAAAACTAGGAAGTGCTTGATCGTAGCTAGGTGTGGATAATGTATAACCCATTCCAAAATAGGGGATTTTAGATCGGGAACTCCACTGGCGAATTTCTGATAATTTGTCTCGATGGCGATCGAGGTAGTTTTGGAGTTTCTCAGGAATTTCAGGAAGGATGTCTTCTGGATTTTCTACTAAAGTTGTTGCGTATTTCCGGAGCAGATCGGAAATTGTCTTAAATTCTTCTTGCTGGTGTTCTGGAATAACAACTGTGCGACTATCGGGTAAGCCTAAGCTCAGATTGATTCCTAAATTAGCAGCTAAATCTTGCACTTCTATTGCAGATGAATTGGGTGCTTCTGGAAATTGTCGATCGAGTTGTTCTAAGTACAGTTTGGCAGAATCAATAGTTTTTTGAACTGATATATTTGTACCAAAAACCCAGAGACAAAGGATAAAAATTATGATAAGATTTAGAAATATAATATAAGCTATCTTCCAGGAAGATTTATTCATTTTGGACGTTCTCCAGTCGATGAAATTTAGGTTCCATTGCAGCAAAATGTTCTAATAGCAAGCGATGGATGAAGATATAACCTCCACCTACCTTTTGCAAAAAAATACACGATGTTGCGTAATCGAGGAAACGAGCGTAATTCCAAGGAATCAGTCGAAGCGATCGCAAAATTAATCGAAGTAAAATGTGTTTTAAACCCGTTATTCCTCCACCGATTAAGCCAAACAACACTCCCAAACCGATCGCAATCGAAACTGCAATTCCTAAAAATGCAGATATCGTCCCGAAAGCAATTGTTGCAATTGTCCCTAAGATGACAGCATTTCGAACGGTTTGCCAAATTCCTTGGTTGGGAACTGTTGTTGTTTCAATCGCGGTTCCGGTAAAGCCACCGATTAAGAAACCAATTAAACCACCAATAATTTCAAGAACGAGTGCTAATGGCAATCCATTGATGAGTCCCAGCACTAACGTCATAATGTTTAATGATGTCGATATATTTTGATTGACTTCCGTAGGTAGAGGTAAAATAAAATCAGTGAGCGTATTGATATTGGCGATCCAATAAATCGACCCCAAAACAACCCCACTTCCCAACCCCCATAACATTCCATCCCATAGCTTGCGTTTGGCACTCGCAGATGACCACTGTAACTTGCCAGATAGGGCAATTGGACTTTTAATAAGTCCCCAAAATGATAGTTCTATTAAAGCACTAATTGAATAAAATAATAGGAAAAACTGAATCATTAAATTAACTTCTAATTGAAACTCGAAATTATTATATAAAAGTAGCAACTTATAGCAGTAAATCATTACAAATCCTATAGGAAGATAGGCAAAACCTCCGACTAAACTAAAAATTAAACCGCCAAATGACGATCGGATGTACTTTCCTAAAATTCGAGCCAGTCCACTCCAGGAGAACGCACTAAAAATTCCAAAACAAATTCCAATCAATGCCCCAAAACTTAAGATAGCGACATCAGATGAATCGCGATCGAATAGACTTGAATTTAAAGAAATAATTGGTAGTATGACAGCACCAAATATCGCACCTAAAAGAGAGCAAATTCTTAAATTATAATCTAACACTTGCCAAGCATTGGGCAACCAACTCGGCTGCATTCGCTCGATAAAAAAGACTGTCTGTGCTTCTCGAACCAATTGCTTCGCTAAATAGCTCAACCAATATTTAGTTTGTTCGTCGTTGTATTCTCGATCGGAAAATCGGCGATCGAACATTCGTTGGATATACGTATCGAATAAATGCTTGCGTCGCTCTTCGACTGTTATTATATCTGCTAATTCTTCAACTGAAATACCTCGATATGCGAGCGTAATTATACTTAACATTAAAGGCGATCGCGCTAATTCTTGTAACGTTGTATCGGTTTCAATCGCCTTTGCAACAGCGGCGAGTTCTTGTCCGGCTCGATTGAAATAGTCTCGAACTTGTTCCAATTGCAACGGTTGCAGGCAAATTGCACCCTGTAATTGCAAGCGGCGACCGAGTGCTTCGTAATCGCGAATGCGACTGCACGCGACGATTTCAGTTTGTCCGTGCTGCTGACAAAATTGATTGATCGCTTCGACGCAAGCTTCGCGACAGTCCGAACTGACTTCATCTAAACCATCGAGAAGCAGTAATAGTTTTTGATTTTCAACCCAAGAGCGAGCGGTGTCTTTCCCAACTTGATATTTGGCATTGAGTTCTGCAACCAACCAGCGATCGAGGGTTTGCTTTTTATCCGACCAGGATGATAAGTTAAAGACGACCGGAATCGCCAAAGCAACATCGTATTTCGCGCGTTCGGTTAAATCTCGGGCTAATTCAAGTAGGGTCGTGGTTTTTCCCGAACCGGGTTCGCCTAAAATTAATAACGTTCGTCCCGCACCCAGTTCGTCAAATTTGTCAATGGCTCGGGTTCCTGAAGGAAGCGGATGTGAAGTTCCTTCTTGTTGCCAAACGACACTCCAAGGGCGATCGAGCATATCGTCTCTCGATTCTAACCCCAATTCCAACGAAACTCGACCGTGCAACGATGTTTCGAGAACGCCTTTTATCCAGTAATTCCAAACTTTATCCAGGAGAACTTGACGGTTGCGATAGTCTTGTCGCGAGGGGAGAGACTTTGATGCTCTCGATTTGGACGATCGCCCGCTGAGTAAAATCTGATAAACTGGAAATGCGTCGCTAATATTTTTGAGTTCTCTCGGTCCTAAATAGGTTGCCTCGATTGATAGCGTTTTTTTGACGGCATCGTAAACAGTTTTCGACAAACAAATGCCACCGGGTTCGGCTTGGCTCTGCAACCGTGCTGCAATGTTAACGCCATTTCCCATGACGTCGTTATTCCTCACAAAGACATCGCCGAGGTGGATGCCAATCCGGTGTTCTAAAATATCGTTTTCTGGTAATTTTTTCGCATTTTGTGCTAATTTTTTCTGAATTTCGATCGCGCAAGCGACTGCTTGCATGGCACTGGTAAAATACATTAACAATCCATCGCCAGTGGATTTGAGGACGCGACCTTCGCAACGCTGGCAAATCTCCGACATCAGATGGAGATCTCGTTCGATTAAACGTAGGGTGCGTTCTTCATCGGCGGACATCCTGGCACTGAAACTCACCGCATCGCTAAATACAATTGCGGCGAGAACGCGATGATGGTCGGGAAGCTCGGTTGCGAACCCATCCATAATTTATCTCCAGCAATGGCGCGATCGCCACTATTGTACAAACATTCTATTCCAGTATTATTTTAGTTTGGAGAGATTATATAGATTTCGAGAGTGACAGCGTATCCGCCGAGTTCCAAAACCCCCGCAAAACATGGCACCCTAAAATAAGCAACCAACGAGGTGCGCCATGTCAGAGGAATCGAATCGTCCGCGAATCGTCGTCGTCGGTGCGGGATGGGCGGGATTGGGAGCCACCTACCACCTCGCACAGCAAGGATACGACGTGACTCTCCTGGAAGCCGGTTCCTACCCCGGTGGCTTGGTCGCGGGTTGGAAAACCGCCAAAGGTCAATCCGTCGAAGCCGGGGTTCACGGCTTCTGGTATCCCTATTTCAACATCTTTCGGTTGGTGCGAGAATTGGGACTCGACCCGTTTACCCCCTGGACGCAATCGGCGCAATATTCCCCTGCTGGCTTGGAGGTGGAATCGCCGATTTTCCAAAACGAACCGCCGCTCCCCTCGCCGTTGGGAACCTTTCTCTATCCGAAGTTTCGACGATTGCCCTTACTCGATCGCCTCTCTGCACTGCCCTTACTTTACTCGGTTGTCGATTTCGATAACTCGGATGAGGCTTGGCAGCGATATGACTCGGTCACCGCGCGGGAGTTATTCAAACAATTTGGCGTGTCGCAGCGACTCTATCGCGACGCCTTCAACCCGATGCTGTTGGTGGGACTGTTCGCACCGGGAGAGCAGTGTTCCGCCGCCGCCGCCTTGGGAATGCTGTATTACTTCATCCTGGCGCACCAACCCAACTTCGACGTCATGTGGTGTCGGGGAACCGTGGGCGATCGCATTTTTCGACCCTGGTGCGATCGCATCGAGCAAGTGGGGGGTAAAATTCTCACTCACCGCCGCGTCAGCGATGTGGTGACTGACGAGACGGGTGAGGTGACTGGCGTGGTGTGCGACAGCGAAGTTTTCAACGCCGATGCCGTGATTTTTGCCGTCGGGATCGCGGGAATGAAAAAAATCGTCGCGGGCAGTTCTGCGTTGCAACGCCGTCCCGAATTTCGTAATATCTTTAACTTAGGAGCCGTTGACGTTCTCGCCACGCGGTTGTGGTTCGATCGCCCCGTTCGCGTTCCCCGCGCCTCTAACGCTTGCTTTGGGTTCGACCACACCACCGGCTGGACGTTTTTCGACCTGAATCAACTGCACGACGAATATCGCGGCGCGCCAGGAACCGTCATCGAAGCCGACTTCTACCACGCCAACCAATTCCTTCCCCTCGACGACGCCGATATTGTCAACATCGTTCGCGGCTACCTCGCCACCTGCGTTCCCGGCTTCCAAGCCGCGCGAGTCACCGACAGCAGCGTCATTCGCCTGCGCCAAGCGGTGACCCACTTCTTCCCCGGTTGCTATCAATACTTGTTGCGACCCCAAACCAGTTTCAACAACGTCTACGCCAGCGGCGATTGGATTGCCAACCGTCACGGCTCTTGGTCGCAAGAGAAAGCCTACGTCACCGGATTGGAAGCCGCCAACTCGATTATCGATCGCTTCGGACGGGGCAACAAGGTCTCGATTCTCCCCGTGGAAGCCGACGAATCCCATATCCAATGGATGCGGAGGCTCAATCAAACCTGGCGGGAGTGGGGACAATCGGCGTTACCGGACTTCTGGCTGCCCTAACCGCGCCGATTGGCAGCGAATTCGGTACACTGTCAGTGAATGTCAACTCTAGGGTGCGATCGCCATGCTGCCAGTCGAAGAAGCCGAAGACATTATCTACAACCTCGTCCAACCCCTCGATAGCAAGCAGGATATCGAAATTCTCGACTTGCGCGATGCCAGCGGACGCATCTTAGCCTCGACCGTGGAGAGTGCGTTGGATTTCCCCCATTGGGATAACTCGGCGATGGACGGCTATGCGGTTCGGTTCGAGGACGTGGACGAAACCAACGGTCATGGCGCGACCTTAGAGGTTGTCGAAGAAATCCCCGCCGGACGCGCTCCCGAGAAAACGGTCGGCTCGGGACAAGCGGCTCGCATTTTTACCGGCGCAATGATGCCACCTGGCGCGGATACGGTAGTTCCCCAGGAGCAAACCCAACGGGATGGCGACCGCGTGGCGATTGTGTCTGCACCGGAGCGTCAGGGAACTTTCGTGCGGCGTCAGGGAGAATACTATCAATCCGGTTCGCCACTGTTGGAAGCGGGAATTGAGTTGGGAGCGCCTGAAATTTCGGTGATGGCGGCGGCGCAATGTACCGAGGCGATTGTCTATCGGCGTCCTCGGGTGGCGATTCTCTCGACGGGAAACGAATTGGTCGATCCCGGTCAGCCGTTGAAGCGGGGACAAGTGGTGGACTCGAACCAATACGGTCTGGCAGCGTTTTTACAATGTAACGGAGCCGATCCGATTGGGGTGGGGAACGTTCCCGACGACCCGCAATCGATTCAAGAAGCGATCGCGCAAGTGTTACCCAAAGCCGACCTGATCCTCTCCAGCGGCGGCGTGTCGGTGGGCGATTACGATTGCGTCGAAGATATCCTCTCTAAGCTTAACGCGAAAGTCCAGGTGCGATCGGTTGCCGTCAAACCCGGAAAACCCCTGACCGTGGCGACGTTTCCCGCCAGCGATACGATTACGCGGCGCGAGGTGCTGTTTTTCGGCTTACCCGGAAATCCCGTGTCGGCGATGGTGAGTTGCTGGCGATTCGTGCAACCGGCGTTGCGGAAACTGGCGGGATTGAAACAGGGGTGGGAGCCGATTTTTGTCCCCGCGCGATCGCGCCAGAGTTTAAAAGGAGCCGGAGGACGGGAAACCTATCTCTGGGGTCAACTGTATTTGGTCGAAGGCGATTACGAGTTCGAGCCAGCACCGGGGTCGCACAGTTCGGGGAATTTAATTAATCTAGTGCAGACCAACGGATTGGCGATGGTTCCTCAAGGCGTCAAATCCGTCTCTCCCGGCGAAACCGTCGCCGTGCTGCAACTCAGACGTCCGATTGTCGAATAAATTCGAAATTTTTTCGCTGCGGTGTAGATCTTCGCGCCAGTTATGCTATTCTAGATTGAGTGCAAACGCGAATGCGCTGTTTGCGGGCATAGTTTAGTGGTAAAACCTCAGCCTTCCAAGCTGATGATGCGGGTTCGATTCCCGCTGCCCGCTTTAGTTTGTCGTCAATGCTTGAGCGTTTTCCCATACAGCCGGAACAGTAGACAACATCCCACGACCTGTTCGGGATACAGTCGCATCCGTAAAATCCGACCGACGATCGCAATTTTCGATCTCCAATCCAACGGTCAACTCGCTCCTGTCATTACCAGAATATCGCCCAACTCCACCGAAAGATCCATCCGACGAACAATAAGGCGATCGGAATTGCAAAGATTGCCTGTCGTTCGGAGAGGTGCAAAATTTGAGTGTAGCCGCTATAAAGCGTGAGGATTGAGTAGCAGAGTGCAAAGGCGATCGGAATTAAAACGATCGCCAAATTTGTCGTCAATCCCGCCACCATTAACGCAATTCCCGACAGCCACAACGACGCCGACGCCACGAACAAATCTCCCGTCCAACTCCCGCTCCCGCGTAAAATTAAGCGCGCCAAACCACTGAATCCGCTTAAACTTATCCAGGGAATCCATCCTAAAATTGCCAGTTCGACAAAGCGAGCCATTTCAAATTGATAGTAGTCTCGCAAACTCAGGTACAATCCGATCGCGAAACACAGGTCAAACCAGACCGTTAAAAGCGCAGAAACCACAATGGCTTGCGTTGCATTCAATCGCGCGTAGGCTGGAAGCAACCCGCCAACTGGATTGAGTGCAAATCGCCGCCATGCAGCCACCGTTGCGGTGGGAAAGTGCAACCAATTCGTGCCAAACGGGACTCGCGAGATGACCGAGTTTTGCCGAATTTCTGATAAGATTTGTTCGGTACGTCGCGCGCGCAGGCGATCGCCTTGTCGGTCGAATGCGTCGATCGCCACTTGCAAGTCCGAAATTGCGGCTTTCCCCTCGTCTAACTCGCGATAGGCTAAACCGCGATAGTAGTACGCCTTGGCAAAATTGGCATTTTGAGCGATCGCTTGGTTAAAATCTTCGACAGCACCTTGTAAATAGCCGAGTTTGTAGCGAGTTTGACCCCGATAGCCATAAGTTTGGCTAGAATCGGGATCGAGGCGCAATGCCTGGTTGTAATCTTCAAACGCTCCGGTATAATCGAGGAGTTTGGCACGCGCCAGTCCGCGTTCGCTGTAAGCCGCCGCGAAGTCGGGTCGAGTCTCGATCGCGCGGGTAAAGGCAGTCGCCGCACTCTGGTAGTCGCCGCGTCGTGCGTGTTTGAGTCCCCGTTCGTAGGATTCTCGTCCCGCGCGATCGCTCGATGTTTCGGTTTCGAGGTGGCGATCGTAGTCTCGCCGTCGTTGCGGGTCGTGGAGGGTTTCGTAAGCAAGGCTCATTTCCTTGAACTTCTCCTCGGACGCCTTATCTCCCGCGTGCAGGTCGGGATGGTACTGACGCGCCAAGCGACGGTAGGCTTGACGAATTTCTTCAGGGGTTGCATCGGAAGAGACTCCGAGAATCTGGTAATAATTAGAAGACGATTGCATGCAAGGAAATTGCTGTTGACTCGAACGCACTCTTCTTCCGTTATAGTGAATTTTGTAAGGTCTATGCAGCTCGCTCGTTTCGTTCGCCTGTATACTAGCTTTCTCCTCGGTTTCGCCATCGTCCTTGGCGGCGTGTCCCTGGAGGCGCGATCGCAGTCGGAACCGGACTCCCCTGCGGCGACGGAGGAAGATACTCCCGTCGAGTTTGAATCCAATCCCCCTTCGCCGCGCGAATTATTGCAACAGGGAGTGGAAAAAGCACGCCGCCAGGATTACCGAGGCGCGATCGCAGACTTGAGTGCCGCAATTGAAGAAAATCCCGACTATGCACTCGCGTACTACAATCGGGGGTTAGCCAAAGCGCGATCGGGCGATTTTCGAGGGGCGATCGCCGATTACGACGAAGCGATCGAACTCAGTCCCAACTATACCCAAGCTTATAATAACAGAGGATTGGCGCGATCGGCATTGGGAGATAAAGAAGGGGCGATCGGAGATTTTACCGAAGCGATCGAGATCGATCCGAACAAGAGCAATGCGTATTATAATCGGGGTATTACCCATGCGGAATTGGGGAATCAAACCGAAGCGATCGCCGATTTTACCGAAGCGATCCGGCTCGATCCCAATTACGCCGATGCGTATAATAACCGGGGAATTGCGCGATCGCGTCTCAACGACCGCACTGGCGCGATCGAGGATTTCACCGCCGCCATCCAGCGCAATTCTAACCTAGCCGAAGCGTATTACAATCGGGGTATCGACCGAGCGGCGATTGGAGAGCAGCAGAAAGCACTGGAAGATTTTCGCGCCGCCGCACAATTATTCCGCGAACGGGATAACCGCGCCGGATACGAACGCGCGATCGATCTGCTCGAACAGTTGCAACCCTAGACCGTGCGAATTGAGAAGGGGCGATCGATCGTTTCGATTCTACCTTGACTCGTCCGGTTTGTCTTCTGGGTTGTCGGATTGTCGCGAGTCGATTTTGCGTTTCAATCCGGTCACGGTCCACATAAAGTCTACCATTAAACCTTTGGCGAGGGAGTGCAAATCCTTGGAAATATCGTCATTGAAGGGATTTGGAGGATCGTTGGGGTCTTTGGGGTTGTCGGGTTGGTTGGGATTGGCGTCTTCAGGCATTTATCGTTCCTAATTGAAAATTGAGCGAGTAGAATGCCCCTTAATGTTGCCCTTATAGTTCTACTTTACTCTAAATTTCCCAACTTTCCGACTCGGCGATTGTTCGTTAAACCGAACTGCGCGTTTGAGGGTCATGGTATCTTGGCATTTTGGCAATTGCGATCGACTTTGTGTTCTTTGTGTCTTTGTGGTTAGACTAATTTTATGCTAAGTCATGGTTTGGATTGAATATAAATTTCAACTACAACACATCGGGAAGACCGACATTCTTCGGTTTCACAAACCGTCCCTCAAAACTC
>CAYQUF010000173.1:0-9973 GCA_964420595.1 uncultured bacterium | reverse complement strand
AGAGAGCGCAATTACTATTAGGTGTTTGCATGTCCATAAAAAAAACCTGCATGACGCAGGTTTTGTACCCTTTCCACCTGAGAGAAACCCTTCCAGACTGGTAATTAATACGCTCCGTTCTTTTGAAGTACCACCTGAATGGTTTTGAAGATGAGTTGAAAATCGTAGACGATCGACCAGCGATGTTGGTAGCGCAGATCCATGCGTACGATGTCTTCAAAATCTTTCACGGAAGAGCGACCGTTGGCTTGCCATTCGCCGGTAATGCCAGGTTTGACATTTAAGCGTTCCCAATGATGGGCGGAGTAATTTTCGACTTCATCCGGCGTGGGCGGACGGGTTCCGACTAAGCTCATGTCGCCCATCAACACGTTCCAGAATTGAGGTAACTCGTCTAAGCTCGTGCGGCGCAAGAAGCGACCGACCCGAGTAATGCGAGGATCGTTTTCGTTTTTAAAGATATGACCGTTGGCTTCGTTTTGAACGAGATGCTTTTTCTTGTCCGCATCGACAATCATGGAACGAAACTTCCAAATGCGGAAGGGACGACCTTTGTAACCGCAGCGTACTTGAGAGTAAAACAGCGGACCGGGATCGTCAAAGCGGTTTAACACGATTAGGACAGCGGCGACGAAGGCTGTAATCGTTAAACCGACAATTGCTCCAAGGATATCGATCGCCCGTTTGATTTTATTGTGGACTGAGGGATGCACGGTAGCCTCGTCAATCCGGTGAATATCATTGCGGGAAGGAGATTTGAGGGCAATGGAAGCGGAGAGGTTAGTGGTGGTAATCACGGCTCGCTTGGGTTCCTCTACTCGTCTGTTAACCTGTTAAGGTCAATATAAAAGACATTTCGGGGTTTGAGATCCGCTTGGCGTCCGGGTTTGCGCAATCTTTGAACTAACTGTGTATTTTGTAAAGTTCCTAAAAAGCGTTCCCCGAGAACGGAACCGAGCCAATTGCCGTGCGACGATAAGCGATCGCCTAACGGTCGCCCCCGGTTTGAGGGAGTTGCAGCGCGATCGCCAAGGGTTCGTCTAGGGTTTGACGCGCGCGTGCGGCGACGGATTGCAGGGATTGGCGGACTCGATCGCGACGTTCTAGATCGATTTGGTAAAGACCGCTCCCCGTTTCTTCAAATAACGGTGGCGTGCGCCAATAGCGTTCGCTCGAATCTCGTGCGGCTGTCTCGCTCAACCAGTTGGTTTCGGGAAGGTTGGAATTTGCGCTTCCCTGTAATAAGTTTAACAAGCGTTCTCGACACGCCCTCGGACTAATCCCCCGACGCTCGAGTAACGTTAATAGTTCCTCTACGCGGATGGGACGTTCCGGAAAAATTCGCAACAACTCTAAGAGTAAAAAATGGTCGTCGTATTGATGTCGGGCAATATCGAGGACTTGCGGGTGAAGCGGTAGGGTTGCCAAGCCGTAAGCGGCGCGGGTACAGGCACTGGTGCGGTGGTTCGGATAGATATCTTGGACGATGGTGGCATTGGGCAGTTTTTGGCGCAACCAACGGGCGATCGCGCTCCACGATGCCGTTCCACCGGTGCAAATGGCGCGATCGATGCCCTGGACGGCGATTCCGGCTTCGCCGAGCAGTCCGTTGAGTTCCCGGTTGAGGCGTTGGACGAAGGGGAACAACACCTGGCGTTCTAAGTCTTTGCGAGTTACGGTTTGGCTGCGATCGCTCAGTTCGAGGGCAAACCGATCGCGATGTTGCAGTGCCATTTTGAGGGTCTCGACCCCTTGCCAAAGCTCTCGTCCCAGGGGTAAACTCTGCATCTGTTGCTGGAGGCGATAGCGGCTGGCTAAATCGGACTCTCCGGCAGGAGGAATGTCGTTAACCTGAAGTTCCTCGACACGGGCGATCGCGCCCTCGGTTTGCAGTAAGGAGAGTAAAATATCGCGATTGAGGTCGTTTCCGCCATAGGCAACGCTGCGACGCCAAAAGCAAGCCCGGTTTAAAGCGGTTAAATCGCTGGGAAGCTCCACCAACGTCAGTTCGATGGCATCTGCTCCGGCGTCGATTGCCAAACCGATCCCTTGCCAATCGGTATTGTAAAGTTGGCGTCCGGCTTGCAGGCGATCGGGTAACACCAGAGACGGTTCCGTCGGCGCGTCGAGGGTGGATAAAACGGTGGCAATGGCGTTTTCGAGAAAAAAAATGCGATCGCTTTGTTCGACCAATCCCGCTCCTAGGATGGCTTCGCGCAGGTTAAAGCGGTAGGTGGGAGAGTCGTCGGCACAAACGTTAGCGATAATCCCGGCGAACTCGCTGACGTGGCGCGATCGCTCGATAGTGGCTTTGAGCTGGGCGAGCAGGGATTGTAAAGCAGCGATAAAGGCAGTGATGGGAACGCGATGTTGCGCCGACCATTGAATTTCTAAAGGCGAGCCATCGGGATCCGAATGGGGCAGTCCGACCTTTAAAATGGCTTTAAAATTCTCCAACAACACCCCAGCGCCATCTGAATCGGCTTGTGCCGTTGCCAGTGCCTCGAATCCAATCGCACTGGGCGTTTCCCATTGATTGGCTTCGACGCGATCGCCCGACCAGTAAGCCGCAGCGGGAATGCGAAAGGCGGGGTCTTCAGCGCGATCGGGATTGGAATGCCACCAATCGATCGGGTGAATCTCGCGGGTCTCGGCATCAAACAGGACGGCAGAAATGCCAGTCGCTCCCACATCGACTCCTAAATAGAAACGCGGGGTCAGCCGAACGGATCGCTCGTCAGTTCGGGGTTCGATCGCCGTTAGCTCTTTTTTTTTTCCGGTGTAGTTTCTGAGGCATCGATCGCGGGTTCGGAGAGTTCGGCATCGCTTTCGAGGTCTTCGAGATCGTTTAAGTCGGATTCTAACTGTTGCAAGGTAGAGCGATCGAGGTTGAGCGGCTGTCGAGTTGAGGGTTGCGATTCGTCGGAAATCAGTAAATCTTCACTGGGAACAGTTTCCAAATAAGCCTCGTCCTCGGCAAAGCCATCGACAGACGGCGTTTCCGTTGACTCGGTAGTAGAGGGAGATATCGAGTCATCTTCGAATGGCGGCAGCAATTCGGTCAGCGTCGCAATCGTATCGGGAACCGCCTCTTCCAATTCTGCCCCGTCGCGATCGCCCGGTTGGGCAAATAACGCCCGTTCGATCGATTGCGGCGACTCCGCAGGTGGGGGAGTTTCGGTCGATTCCTCCAAAGTTGCCGGATCGTCGTATCCTGCAAACAATTCTCGCTCCACCTCAACCTCTGCCCCAGAGTGCCCGGACTGTGGCTCTGGGGCGCTAGGCTTTTTTGCGCGATCGCCGGTCGATTCAGTGTCCTCGGACGCCGCTGCTCCCAATTCCAGGTCGATTTCATTCGCCGCCTCTTCCGAGTCGAGATCGGCAGGCGGAGCGATATCGGTCGCGAACCAATCGTCCTCAGACTCGTCAGTCGCTTGGGAGGCAGGGGATTCGGCGTGCATCAGCGCATCGATCGCTTCGGGTTCCGATTCCGGTTCGGATTCGGGTTCGAGTGTCGGTGCGGGACGCGCTCGATCCAACGGTTCGGCGAGTTGCTCCACCAGCTTGGCGATGGCAATTTCCCCTTGCTGCCCTAAATTATGCAAGCGTTCGATCCCCCGCACCAGAGACTCTCGATAGCCCTGGAGATCTTGCTCTAACGTCTCAAACACGATCCGCAAGGTGGCATCGAGATGGGTCAAGCGGCGATCGGATTCGGTTTCGAGTTGGCGCACCCGTGCCAATCGCTCGGCAGGATGTAACGGTGGGGTAACAGATTCGCCGGACTCCGTATCATTTTCTGGGGCTGTAGTAACATCCGCTGGCTGGGCGAGCAATTGCGCTTCGAGTCGCTTCAGGGCGCGATCGAGATGTTCGTTGGTCGTGGCTTGCAGGCGATCGCTTAACGTTTCTAAAAATTGCGCGATGGTTTGCTCGCGGCGGACATTTTGCTGGGCGAGGGTTTCTTGCTGCTGTCGCTGGCGTTGCAATTGCTGCACTTGTTCGGCAAGCTGGCGTCGTTCCAGGCGTAAATTTTCGATATCCTGGCGCATCGGCTCGATCGAACGCTCGTGCAGGACGTATAATTGGCGTTCGACCTCAGACATGCTGGGGGGAGAAGATTCGCCCTCTGCCACCTGGCTCGATCCTGGATGGACATCGCGAATGTTAAGTTGGGGCAAATCGACCTGGCTTTGGTGTAGACTCGCCAAATAGCGACGAACGCGCTCGAGGACTTCCCGCGATCGAGAAGCATCAGCGGATTGCCCCCATGGCAGTGGAAAGCGCTTTTGGCGAAGTAAGTCGTCAATATCGGCGATCAGTGCTTGAATCTGTTCGGATTGAGCGCTCACGACGCACCTCTGTCTAGAATTTTGCTCGAATTCGCGAAGTTTTCCCGCTTGTCGGCGTGGAACCGAACAACCAGGATGGGTCACCCCTCTAGTTTAGAAAGCCTTCGACCGCATCGCTTGAAAAAGTTGGCGATCGCCCCGACGATTTCCGAGCGGAGTATCCCCAAGCGGGTAGGCATCGTAAAATATTACGGCAACTTCTCAAGGCGCGATCGCCAGAGCCAAGTCAACTCCCCTCGCGTCTGGGGATACTTAACAATTATCATTCATTCGAGTTAGACTACCACATCATCCCGATTCATCTATGTTTCAACTGGTAAAGTGCGACAATAGGGTTAAACAAGGCAATTGCGCCAGCGCTTTTCCTAAAATTCAATGGGAACGGCGAAGGTGCGAGGCCGTTGGGAACACTCGAGGGCAAACGGGGGTTGCATCAACCCCAATCGGTCTGGGGCGGAATAACGGGTTGAGCGTATCGGACAGACATCGAGGAATCGGCATCGAGTTGTCGCGTTCGCCTCTGTAGTAAACGGTTCGAGGATCTGTGGATGCTTTGGCTGCCACCGCTCTCAATCCCTCACTGCTTGGGTTGTGATTGGCGACGGGAAGATCGCATTCGCAGGATTAATTTTATAGGATAACCCTATGGAAGAACGATATAGCGTCCGCGATACTTATACGACTCCTGAAGTCGAACAATTAATTCGAGCCGCGCCTTTCTTTTCGGGATTGCCCGATCGCGTTCTCGACAAAGCTATTTGTCACGTCGTGACTCGCACGCATCCCCCCAACCAGGTGATCTTGCTCGAAAACGACTGGGGTAGCTCGGTCTATTTCATCCTCGATGGTTGGGTCAAAATTCGCACCTACAACCTCGACGGGAAGGAAGTCACCCTCAATATCTTGGGATCGGGCGAACTGTTTGGCGAAATGGCGGCGCTTGACGAAGTGCCCCGTTCGACGGACGTGATTACCCTCGCCCCGACGACCATCGGAAATATGCCCGCTCAGGACTTTGTCGAGTTGATTCATACCGAACCCCTCGCGGGAATTCGCTTGGCACAGTTGATGGGACGCCGGTTGCGCCAGGTCAATCGTCGCCTGCGGTTGCGCGAATCGGACAGCACTTCTCGCGTTGCCGATATTTTGTTGTTTTTGGTCGAAGGTCAAGGCAAGCGAACCAGCAAGGGGACGGAAATTCCCAACCTGCCCCATCGAGAATTGAGCAGTCTCAGCGGTTTGGCACGGGAGACGGTGACGCGGGTGTTGAGTAAGTTGGAAAAGAAGGGATTGATCGATCGCAATCGCGAAACCATTCGCATTCCCGACATTCACGCCCTCGAACGCTTGCTGGTTTAAGGGGAAGATATCCCGTTTGCTGCTGCCCCGAGCTGGTCTGCTAGCTTGCATTTCTAACATTTATGAGTGAATCCATCGGAAAAGGGAATGCCGAGGATCCGGTAAGTTCCCCATCAGATCCCCCCGAGCCGCGCGTTAAAGATGCGGCACCGTTGGTGATGGTCGAAACAGCGTTTTTAGCCAGTACGTCTAGCCTGATTTGGCTGATTAATTACTATTTTCCCCTCGGACCGGTGCTGCGGATTTTCTTCCCAATTCCGATTGCCTTGGTATATCTGAGATGGGGCAAGCGAGCGGCATGGATGGCGGCGTTGGTGTCGGGATTGTTACTGTCGGTGCTGATGGGACCGACGCGCAGTATTTTGTTTATTATCCCGTTTGCCCTGTTGGGGGTGATGTTAGGGGTATTGTGGCGGCGACACGCCCGTTGGTCGGTTTCGATCGCCCTGGGAACGCTCCTGGGAACGCTCGGGGTGTTTTTTCGGATCGGGTTGCTCTCGATTTTATTGGGCGAAGATTTGTGGGCGTATATTACGATTCAGATTACGGAATTGGCAGAATGGGGATTTGAAAAGTTGGGATTGCTGGCGCAACCGAGTTTGCCTTTAATCCAGGCGATTGCTGCGTTAGCGATTCTGGTCAATAATGTCGTTTACCTGTTTGTCGTCCACTTGGCGGCGTGGTTTTTACTCGATCGCCTGGGAAATCCGATTCCGCGTCCGCCCAGTTGGGTCAGGACGATTTTTGAGGAGGAGTGATAAAAGGTAAAAGGTAACAGGTAACAGGTAATAGGCAATAGGCAATAGGTAACAGGCAATAGGAAAGTGTCCCCCATCTCCCCATCTCCCCATCTCCCCATCCCCTCATCCCCCCATCTCCCCATCCGCGCTTACACCCAACCTCGCGCCGCCACGAACTGGCTGCAACGCTATCGCGATCGCTTGCCGGGATTTGCTTGCGTGTTGGGATTTACCGAAACAGCGCTCATTCCCGGAATTTCAACCGCCGGACGCACGCCGCAACAGCGACAGTTTACCGCGATCGCCGATGCCGAATTTCTTTACAACGGTCCGAGGCGATCGCCCCGCTATCCCTTACCGCCACTGGATGCGGGGGTGTCTCCGGCGTTTATTGCCAAGGCGGCGATCGATCGCTCTGGCATTCCCCTGACGCTGGTGAATGCGGGATTGCCTGTCCCTCCTCCCGTTCCGGCGATCGATTTGGGGGGAATTCCGGCGAAGTGCTTGTCTGCGGGAGCGGCGTTTCCCCTCGAGATTGCCGATTCGCTGTTTCGACAAGGGTTGATTTGGGGCGAGAAATTAGCCGCAGGGGTCGCATACTTAGTTATCGGCGAGTGCGTGGTGGGGGGGACGACAACGGCACTGTCGGTGTTGACTGGATTGGGATTCGACGCTAGCGGAAAGGTGAATAGCAGCCACCCTCGCTGCAATCACGGGCAAAAATGGGCGATCGTCCGTCAGGGGTTGCAACGGGCGGGATATGGCGATCGCTCCCTCGATCCGATGCAATTGGTGGCGGCGGTGGGGGATCCGATGCAAATTGCGGTGGCGGGAATGGCGATCGCGGCAAGTCGCAGTGGTGGCGTGTTGCTGGCGGGAGGGACGCAAATGCTTGCCGTTTACGCGCTGGCTCGGGCGATCGCCGATGACCGAGATTTAGAGTGGAAGCGCGATCGCGTGGCGGTCGGGACGACTCGTTGGGTTGCCGAAGATCCGAGCGGGGACACCTGCGGTTTGGCGAAGGACATTGGCGAGGTGCCGTTGTTGGCAACCCAGCTCAGTTTTGCCAATTCCCGTTACGGACAACTGCGAGCGTACGAGCGGGGATATGTCAAGGAAGGGATGGGAGCGGGAGGATGCGCGATCGCGGCTCACTCGTATCAAGGATGGGGTCAAGACCAATTGTTCGAGGCGATCGAAGCCTTGGTCGAACGTTACGATACGCTAGAAAAGCAAAGGCGACGCTAGTGCGATCGCGGCGTTGAGGAGGGTGGGGTTGAGGTGTGTTTCCTGTCAAAGATTGCACCCAATCCCTGACCCCCTTAACCAACCTGAGATTTTAGTGGATTCTTTGAGCGAGCAATTGTTCTTCTAAGGCAGCAATGCGATTGTAAGCTGCCGTTAGCTGAGCGGTGAGTCGTTGAATTTGAATTTCGGGCGCTAATTCTCGATCCGATTTCAGGTCTCCACCTTCTAATTGATTGCCATCTTGAAGAATATCTTTGTGCGTCATCGAGACGATTCCGTGCTGGTTGTCCATCCATCGCGCACCGTTGGAATCGTTGCCGCGATCGCTCAAATTGAGTTCGGCGGGAACGCCGCATTCGGGCTTGGTTTTGGCGACTTTTAAGTAAAGCTGCTCGATGAGCTGATACAGACCATCGACCTTGTGGTTGAGGCTTGTCACTTGTGCTTGAAGCGGATCCATAGACGGTAACCATTCAGACTTGTTCTACCCATACATCTTAAAGAAAGATTTTTGGAACCGCGATTTATTTCTAGATTATTTAACTTTTGCGAAAACCGTGTCGAAACGCACAATTTTCTCAAGGGTTTGTAACGAATGCTTCATAGAATGAGACATTAGCAGCACAATGCGAGCCGGGGAGGTGCAAGGGAGAATAACCATCTGGATTTTCCTTTAATTTTGTTTTAATCCATCGCGAATTCGAGAGCGTTCGAATTAAGGGGGAATGGCAACCCACTCAAGGGCTTAAGGCGATCGCGATCGGCGAATATCGCTAAAATCGAGAAGATTGCGCCCGATTCAGGCAAGAATGCCAAACGTTGGTTCGCCACTTCCGGGTCGGACGCCTAAAATTGCCTGAGAGACCAACCGTGCCACATGACGCCAAGCCGATGAATCGACGCGGATTTTTAACGGGGTCGAGTACCCTCATGCTGGGATACCTTTTAGCCGGATGTCAGGGAGGCAATCCGAATCAGACGACGCTCAACGCTCGCGTTCTGAAACATGCCATTCCGCCGCAGTTGGTGGGTGAATTTCGCCAGACGCGAGGACAGACGGTGAATTTGAAGTTTTCGCCAGAATCGCGGCTGTCCGATTTGTTTGCTCGACTGCAAATTTGGCAGCGTCAGGCGGCTCGGGGAAAGGCGGAGCAATCGGGAAACCCGCTGTCGTTTTTGCCGTTTCTGGGTTCGCGATCGCCTGCGGTTGCAGATTTGGTCATGTTGGGGGATTATTGGTTGCAAGGCGCGATCGCCCAAGGAATCGTGCAGCCCCTGTCGCGATCGCCGAATTGGTCGCAACTGTCGCCCGCGCCAATTGCCTGGGAATCCCTGATGCGGCGAGATGGAGAAGGTCGCCTCGATCCCGAAGGCAAAATTTGGGGCGCGCCCTATCGTTGGGGATGTAGCGCGATCGCCTATCGAGCCGATAAGTTTAAATCGTTGGGATGGACGCCAACCGATTGGTCGGATTTGTGGCGAGACGAGATTGCGCGGCGCATTTCCGTCCTCGACAGTCCCCGCGAAACCATTGGACTGACGCTGAAAAAACTCGGTCGCTCCTACAACGAACCCGATCTCGACAGCATCAGCGAACTCGACGGCGAACTGGAACGATTGCAGCAGCAAGTTCGGCTTTACAGTTCCACCCACTACTTGCAACCTCTCATTTTAGGCGATACGTGGCTGGCGGTGGGGTGGTCGTCGGACATTTTACCCTTATTGGAATACGATCGCCGCATTAAAGCCATTGTTCCGCGATCGGGAACGTCCTTGTGGTCGGACGTGTGGGTGCGTCCGGCGTCCGCTGCTAAGTCCGATCCGGAATTATTGACTGCCTGGATGGAGTTTGGCTGGCAACCCAACATTGCCCGTCAACTGTCTATTTTGACACAGGCGGCGTCTCCGGCGATTTCGGGAAGCGAGCGATCGCAACTGCCTCCCAAGCTCCGAGACAATCCCATCTTACTCCCCGATCGCGCCATTTTAAAGAATAGCGAATTTCTGCAACCGCTATCGGAGAAGGCGATCGGGCAATATCGTTCCCGCTGGCTGACCATGAGGCAGACTGGATCGAGTTAAGAACTTATCTATAATTAACTCGATTAAGTTTTTAAATAAAAATAGGTGAGATTGTATACGCGATAGCACTATAATGCGGTTATTTCCTAAAATTTCCGCTCACCATGATAGACCACGATCGCCTATTTAAAGAACTGCTTTCTACCTTTCTCCCAGAGTTCGTCACGCAATTTCTCCCCACTTTAGCCGATT